>JACCZA010000280.1 GCA_013696185.1 Actinomycetota bacterium | reverse complement strand
GCCGGCGAAGACGATCCGCTCTCCGGGAAGCACGCGCTGGGACTTCACGAGCGTCTGCGCGCCGCCGGCCGTGATCACTCCGGGCAGCGTCCACCCTGGGAAGACGACGGGCCGATCGTGGGCGCCGGGGGCGCACGACCGGCCGGTGGTCTTCCCGGGCTGGACGCTGCCGGGCGTGATCACGGCCGGCGGTGCCCAGACGCTCGTCAAGACGCAGCGCGTCCTGCCGGGCAGCGACATCGTCTTCGCCGGCAGCGGCCCGCTCGCGCTCGCCTTCCCTGCGCAGCTGCGCGGCTACGGGGCGAACGTGACGCTCGTCCTCGAGGCCGGGCCTGCGCCCCGGTCGGGTGACGTCCTGCGGATCCTGCGCGCGGCGCGAGGGAATACGCAGCTGCTCCGGGACGCCGCCGCGTACCGCACCCGGCTCCTGCGGGAGCGGGTGCCGCTCCGCTACCGCCGCATCGTCGTCCGCGCCGAGGGCGAGGGGCGCGTGGAGGAGGTCGTGCACGCCGCCGTCGACCGCGACTGGCGGCCGCTTCCCGGCAGCGAGGAGCGGGTCGCCGCGGACACTCTCTGCGTCGGCTACGGCTTCTTTCCCTCGGTCGAGCTCCTGCGCCTCGCGGGCTGCGACTTCCGCTACGACGAGGATCTCGGCGGGCCGCTCGTCGTGCTCGACGAATGGCTCCGCACGACCGCCCCGGGAGTGCTCGCCGCGGGCGACGGCACCGGCGTGGCCGGCTCCTACGCGGCGATCGACGAGGGGAGGCTCGCAGCCCTCGGCGCGGCCCTCGACCTGGGGGCGCTGGAGCCGGAGGCCGCCGCCGCTCGCGCGCAGCCGATCAGGCGCCGCCTCCGCAGGAAGGCGGTGTTTCGGGGCGCCCTGCGGCCGCTGCACGCGATCGGCTCCGGCATCTACGAGCTCGCGACGCCCGAGACGGTCGTCTGCCGCTGCGAGCAGGTGACCGCGGCGCAACTGGACGGCGCGATCGCCACGACCTTCGACGTCAACGTGGTCAAGCCACTGACCCGCACCGCGATGGGGCTCTGCCAGGGGCGCAACTGCCAGCGCCAGGTGGCGGCGATGATCGCCCGGCGGCACGGCCGGGAGCTCGGCGAGCTTCCCGTCGCCACCCCGCGCGCGCCCGTGCGGCCGGTGCCGATCGGCGCCGTCGCCGATGCGTCCCTCGAGGACGGAGGGTTCTTCACCGTTGCCGAGTGAGGGAGGCATCCCCGCCGGCGGCTGGCTCCCGGCGAGCACGCTGCGCCGGCCGCTGCCGGAGAGCACCGACGTCCTGATCGTGGGCGGCGGCCTCGCCGGCACCGCTCTCGCCTACTACCTCGCCCGCTCGGGAGTCGAATGTGCGCTCGTGGAGCGCGCCGAGCTGAACCGGGAGGCATCCGGGACGAACGCCGGCAGCTTCCACTTCCAGATCGCGCTCCATCAGCTGACGGCGCTCGAGACGGGCAACGTGCGCGAGCGGCTCGGGACCGAGGTGCGGCTCCACGCCGCTGCGGCCGAGGTCTGGAAGACGCTCGAGAGCGAGCTGGCCGGGCCGCTCGACATCCACATCACCGGCGGGCTGATGGTGGCCGAGACGGCCGAGGAGCTGCGGCTCCTGCACGAGAAGCGCGAGATCGAGGAGGAGGCCGGCCTCGAGACGCACGTGCTCGAGGGAGACGAGCTGCGGAGCTTCGCGCCCTACCTCGCCGACGACCTCCTCGGCGCCACCTGGTGCCCGGACGAGGGGCATGCCAACCCGATGCTGGCGGCGCCGCTCTTCGCCCTGCGAGCCTCGGAGGCGGGGGCGGAGCTGCGCACCCACGCAGGGGTGAGCGCGATCGACGTCGACCCCGACGGCGGCGCGCGGCGGTTCACCGTGCGCACCGACGCGGGCACCATCCGCGCCCACCGGATCGTGGACGCGGCAGGTGCCTGGGGAGGCGACGTCGCCGCGCTCGCCGGGCTGCGCCTGCCGATTCGCCCGGAGGGACTGCACCTGAACGTGACGGAGCCGCGCGAGCACGTGCTCGCCCCGATGGTGCAGCACATCGGGCGCCGGCTGACGCTCAAGCAGACGGAGTACGACACCTTCATCATCGGCGGCGGCTGGCCCGCGAACCCCGAGCCGCCGCCAGGCCGCTACTCGACGATCTGGGAGAGCGCCGCCGGGAACGTGGCGGTCGCGGTGCGCGTGATGCCCTTCCTGGCGGACGTGCGGATCGTCCGCACGTGGTCGGGCGTGATGGCGTTCACCGACGACCTCGCCCCGATCGTGGGCGAGTCGGCGCGGCTGCCCGGATTCCATACCCTGATCGCGACCACCGGCTTCACGCTCAGCCCCCTGATGGCGCGCCTCCTCGCCGAGGAGCTCGCGACCGGGAGCGGCACGATCCCACCCGAGTACTCGGTCGACCGCGGGTCGACCAGGCAACCGACCACCATCTGACGGAGGAAGCGCGATGGACAGGAACGACGTTGACTGGCGCGGCTACTGGCCCGCGAGCCCGACCCCCTTCGCCGAGGACGGCAGCTACGACGAGGCGACCCACCGCGCCCTGCTCGACTGGTACGTGGACGAGGGAATGCACGGCGTCTTCGTCAACGGGACGAGCGGCGAGTGGTTCTCGCAGACCCCCGACGAGCGCCGGCGCGTTGCCGAGACCGCGATCGACCAGGTCGCGGGCCGGCTGACGGTCGTCGTCGGCTGCACCTCCTTCACCGCGGAGCAGGCCGCCGTGCTCGGCCGCCACGCGCTCGAGGCGGGTGCGGACGGGATCGGCTCGACGCCGCCGCCGTACGCCAAGACCTACCCGGACGAGACGGTCGCCTACTTCCGGGATCTCTCGGACCGGGTGGAGGGGCCGATCATGATCTACAACTGGCCGCACGGCACCGCCGTCGACATCGACGCGGAGCTCGCCGGGCGGCTCGTCGAGATCGACAACGTCGTCGCGATCAAGGACTCGACGCCGAGCTTCGAGCAGTTCGCCGAGACGACGCGCAGGATCCTCGACCGTGCGCGGGTGATCGGCCCGTTCATGTCCGACGCGGGCCTCGATCTGCTGCTCGAGGTGGGTGGGGACGGCTTCATCGGCGGGGGCACGCTCTGGGGAGCCCCGGACGCGGAGTTCTGGGAGGCGGTCTGGCGCGGGGACGTCGAGAGCGCGCGCGAGCATGCCCGCCGCTCGGACGAGCTCTTCCCCAAGCTGTGGCTCCCGGGGGGCTGGGGCGGGCACTTCGGTGCCTACCAGAGCCAGCTCAAGGCGCTGATGACCATGCTGGGCCAGCCGGCCGGCACGGTCCGGCCGCCGCGGCTGCCCATCACCGACGAGGCGAGCCTGGCGCGGATGCGCGAGATCCTGATCGAGGCGGGCCTGCTCCCGCAGCCGGTGGTGGCGTGAGCGGATTCCACGGGGTCGACCACGTCGGCGTCGGCGTCGGCGACATCGACGCGGCGCTCGAGCTCTACGGCCGGCACGTCGGCTTCGACCGCGTGCTCTTCGACTGGACGGGCGAGCTCCCGAGCGTCGAGGCGTTCGCCGGCCGGGCCCCCCGGGTGCGTGTCGCCATGCTGGAGAACGGCGGGGCGACGCCGATCGGCCCGGGGCGCGTCAAGCTCGTCCAGGTGCTCGACGGCGACGGGCCGCCCCCTGTGCCCGAGGGCCAGGCCTGGGGCGAGGTCGGCGTGTGCGAGATCTGCCTCCACGTGCGCAAGGTCGCGGACGTCCACCGCCGGCTCGTCGCCGCGGGCTGCGCGTCGCTGATGGAGCCGATGAGCGCGGACGTGCCGCCGGCGGGGGTGAGCCTCGACATCTCCTACGTCGCCGACCCGTGGGGGACGAAGCTCGAGCTGATCGAGTGGACCGGCCTCTGGCGCTCGCTCCCGGGCCCGCCCCGGGCCGAGGGCGTGAACCACGTCGCCTTCGGGGTGACGGAGATGGCGCGCACGCGTGCGTTCTACGAGCGGCTCGGCTTCACCCAGCTCCTCTTCGAGTCCGTCGACTTCTTCGACCCGATGGCGCCCTGGTACCGCGCACCCTGGTACGACCCCGGGCGCCTCCCGGCGCAGCACATGACGATGCCGATGGCGGCGCAGGGCGCCGCGATCGAGCCAGTCGTGCTCGACCCGCCGGGCCCCGACTGCCGGGGCGAGTGGGGCCACCTCGGCCCGATGGACTTCGGGATCCGGGTCGCGAACATCGACGCCGCCGCCGCAGAGCTGCGCGCCGACGGGATCGAGGTGCACGGCGAGCCGCAGACGGTCGACCTCGGCGGCGGGCGGGAGTGGCGCTCCGTCGCCTTCGCCGAGCCGGACGGCAACTACGTCTCCCTCGTCGAAGGACGCTACTGATGGGCACCCGTCTGCCCCTCCGCGGCGGCTTCGAGCGAGGCCCGGCGGTGACCCTCACGCTCGACGGGCGCCCGGTGACCGCCTACGAGGGCGAGAGCGTCGCGACGGCGCTCTTCGCCGAGGGGCACGTCGCGACCCGGCGCACCCGCACGGGCGAGCCACGCGGCGTCTTCTGCGGCATGGGCGTCTGCTTCGACTGCCTCGTCGTCGTCGACGGCGTGCCCAACACGCGCGCGTGCGTGACCTGGGTGAGCGAGGGCATGGACGTGCGCCGCCAGGACGGCTTCGGGCCGCTGCGCGAGGACGGCTGATGCAGATGTACGTGGCAGGCGAGTGGCGCGGTGCGGCCCGCGAGGAGGCGGTGCGGAACCCGTACGACGGCGAGGTCGTCGACACGGTTCCGGTCGCGACCGCGGCGGACGCCGGGGCCGCGCTCGCGGCCGCTGTCGAGGGCGCGCGCGCGATGCGCGCCCTCTCGGCGTGGGAGCGCAGCGAGAT
>JACCZA010000278.1 GCA_013696185.1 Actinomycetota bacterium | reverse complement strand
GGGTCAGACCCCGCTAGCACGCCGGTTGACTGCAGCGTGCGCCAGAAGCGTGTCGGATCTTGCCCCAGCGCGACGTGCGGGGTCAGACCCCGCTAGCACAGCGTCGACTGCACCGTGCGCCGGAAGGGTGTCGATCGGACGTGCGGGGTCAGACCCCGCTAGCACGCCGTTGACTGCAGCGTGCGCCGGAAGGAGTGTCGATCGAGCTGGAGCGGGGTCAGAGCCCGAGGTGCTTCGCGATCACGAGCCGCTGGATCTCATTCGTCCCCTCGCCGATCTCGAGGATCTTCTGATCCCGGTAGAGGCGCGAGATGGCGTACTCGTCCATGTAGCCGTAGCCGCCGTGGATCTGCAGTGCCCAGTTCGCAGCACGGTTCGAGAGCTCGCCCGTGTAGAGCTTCGCCATCGCCGCCTCGCGCGCGAACGGCCGGCCCTGATCCTTCAGCCAGGCGGCGCGGTAGACGAGCGCCCGTCCGGCCTCGATCTCCGTGGCCATGTCGGCGAGCCGGAACTGCACAGCCTGGAACTTCGAGATCGGCCGGCCGAACTGCCGTCGCTCCTGTGCGTACGCGTAGGCGAGGTCGTAGGCGCCCTGCGCGAGCCCGACGCCCATCGCCGCGACCGAGATGCGCCCGCCGTCGAGGATCTCGAGAAACTGCGAATAGCCGCGACCCCGCTCGCCGAGCAGGTTTCCCTCCGGCACCTCGCACTCGCGGAACGAGAGCTCCCGCGTATCCGAGGCGCGCCAGCCGAGCTTGTGCATCGGCGCCGAGATCTCGTAGCCGGGAGTGCCGTTCGGCACGATCACGTTCGAGATCTCGTCCTCGCCCGTGCGCGCGGTGATCGTGACGCAGGCGGAGATGTCCGTGCCGGCGTTCGTGATGAAGATCTTCGAGCCGTTCACGACCCAGCTGCCGTTGCGTCGCTCCGCCGTCGTCCGCGTCGCTCCCGCATCGGAGCCGGCCTCTGGCTCGGTCAGGCCGAAGGCGGCCAGCCGCTCACCGGAGGCGAGCCGCGGCAGCCATTCCCGCCGCTGCTCCTCGCTGCCGAAGAGGTAGATCGGGGTGGTTCCGAGCGAGGTGTGCGCGGCCACGGTGATCGCCACGGACGAGTCGATGCGCGTCAGCTCCTCGATCGCGATCGCATACGAGACGGTGTCGGCGCCGCCGCCGCCGTAGCGCTCGGGAATCGGCATGCCCATGAGCCCGAGCTGTCCGAGCTCGGCGACGATCTCGTAGGGGAACCGCGCCTCCCGGTCGAGCTCCTCGGCGACAGGCCCGACCCGCTCCAGCGCGAACTCGCGCACCGTCTTCCGGACGAGCTCGTGCTCCTCGGTGAGATCGAGATCCATCGCTCGATCGTAGCCCCCAGCCCGCCGGGCACCCTCCGGGCAGGAGCCGGCGCCGGCGCTGCGAACCTTTTACAGCGCGCTCGCGAAGTCCTTACAGCCCGGAGCTTGACCGCGACCGATTTCGCCCGATACTCAGGAAGGACATGACTGCGGCACACCCAACCATCCCCGAGCCCGGGGTCGAGACCCTCGCCGGAAGGATCGCGAGCCTCGTCGAGGAGCGCCAGGCGCTCCGCGGTGAAATTGCCGCTCCGGCGCAGCTCGAGCAGAACCGGCGCGAGATCGCGCGCCTGCAGCAGCGCCTCTCCGAGGCGTTGATCGCTCGGTATCTGCCGAGCGTCGCGTAGCTTCTCCTCGCGCGGGTAGCGTGGGCCCCGTGGCGGGCCTCGACAAGCGCGCGATGGCGGCGCTCTCGGCCGGCCACCTCGCGACCGACTTCGCGAACGGAGCGCTGCCCGCCCTGCTGCCGTTCTACGTCGTGAAGTTCGACCTCTCGTACACGCTCGTCGGCGTGACGATCCTGGCGTGGGCGGCCTCCTCCTCCGTCGTGCAGCCGCTGTTCGGCTTCTTCTCAGATCGTCGCGGCGCACTCTGGCTGCTGCCGGCCGGCCTCGCGGTCGGCGGTGTGGGGATGGCGCTCGCCGCGGTCGCGCCGAGCTACTGGACGATGCTCCTGCTCGTCACGGTCTCGGGCTTCGGCACGGCTGCCTACCATCCGGAGGGATCGAAGTTCGCCGCCTACGCGAGCGGGGAGCGGCGCGCCAGCGGGATGTCGCTGTTCTCGATCGGCGGCAACATGGGCTACGCGCTCGGTCCGATCGTCACGACGGCGCTCGTCCTGCAGTTCGGGCTGCGCGGAGGGCTCTTCCTGGCTCTGCCACCCCTCGCGGTCGCGGTCCTGCTCCGCGCGCGCACGCGGCACCTGCGCTCGTTCTCGCCCGGCCCGGGGGGCGCCGCGCAGCGAGGCGAGGAGCGACCGGGCGCGATGGCGTTGCTCCTCGGAGTGATCGCGTTTCGCAGCGTGGCCTGGTTCGGACTGATCGCCTTCGTGCCGCTGTGGGAGGTCGCGCAGGGCCGATCGGAGGCCTACGGCAACCGCGTGCTCGCCTTCATGCTGCTGGCAGGGGGCATCGGCACGCTCGTCGCGGGGCCGCTCGCCGACCGCATCGGACGGCGGCCCGTGCTGCTCGTGAGCGTCGCGGGAATCGGGCCGCTGATCCTGCTCTACCTCCTCGTGGGCGGCCTTGCGGGAGCCGCCGCGCTCGCGCTCGTAGGCGTCTGCGTGATCGGCACGTTCGGCGTGACGATGGTGATGAGCCAGGAATACCTGCCGAGTCACATCGGCATGGCCTCCGGTCTCTCGATCGGGCTCTCGATCGGCCTCGGCGGGATGGCGGCGGTCGGCCTCGGCGCGCTCGCCGACTCCGTCGACCTCGAGTCAGCCCTCTACGTCTGCGCGGCGGCGCCGGTCGCCGCCCTCGCGCTCGGACTCACGCTGCCGTCCAGCAGGACACGACGCGCGCTGACGCCGGAGCCGGTCGTGCAGTGAGATACGCTCCGCGGCCCACCGATCGAAAGGACTGACATGGCCGAGAGCGTGCGAGAGTTCTTCGAGGGGCTCGAGAGCCGTGTCGACCCGTCGAAGACCGCCGGGATGAGCAACTCCTACCTGTTCGACATCGAGGGCGCCGGACAGTGGAAGGTCGCCGTCGCAGACGGGGCGGTCGACGTGAAGGAGGGGCCGGGTGACGCCGACGCGACGATCTCGACGTCCGAGGAGAGCTTCATGAAGCTCGTCCGCGGCGAGCAGAACCCGACGGCCGCCTACATGAGCGGCAAGCTCAAGATCAAGGGGGACATGGGCGCCGCGATGAAGCTGCAGAAGCTCTTCTAGCCCGACTCCTCGAGCTCCACGAGGAGGGCCCCCCGCGCGACCCCGTCGCCCTCTGCGACGTGCACGGCCGCGACCCTCGCCGCGTAGGGGGAGAGGATCGGCGTCTCCATCTTCATCGCCTCGAGCACGCAGACGGGCTCGCGTGCCTCGACCTGCTGGCCGGGCGCGACGAGCACGCTGATCACGGTCCCGGGCATCGGCGCGGTGAGGGCGCTGCTCCCGTCGCTCGCCGGGCCCTCCTGCGCCGCCACGTCGATGTCGGGGGGCGGCCGCTGCTCCGCCGCGGGCAGGTTCAGCCGCCAGGCCGCGCTCCAGGCGTCCTCGAGCGGAGGCGGAGGCGGCGCGGAGAGCGGCGGGTAGTCGTCGAGGAAGGCAGTCGTCGTCTCGCCCGCGTGCAGGGCCGGGTGGCCCGCCAGCCAGCGCAGGAAGGGGAGATTCGTGACCACGCCTCCCACCTCGGTCTCCGCGAGCGCGTGCTCGAGCCGCTCGAGCGCCTCCGCGCGCGAGCGCCCGTGCACCAGCAGCTTCGCGATCAGCGGGTCGTAGCGCAGACCCACCTCGTCGCCCTGCTCGACGCCGGCGTCCACGCGGATGCCGCGGGGCAGGCGCAACCGCTCGACCCGCCCCGTCTGCGGCAGGAACGTGCGCGGATCCTCCGCGTACAGGCGAGCCTCGATCGCATGGCCCGAGAGCTCGGTCGGCACGGCCCACAGCGGCTCGCCGCCCGCGATCCGAAGCTGCGCCTGCACGAGGTCGACCCCGGTCACGAGCTCGGTCACGCCGTGCTCGACCTGGATCCTGCCGTTCAGCTCGAGCAGGAAGAACTCGCGGCCGGCGAGCATGAACTCCGCCGTTCCCGCCGACGCGTACCCGATCGCCCGGCCGAAGGCGACTGCCGCCGCGGCGAGCTCGGCCCGTAGCGCGGGGTCGAGGGCGGGGGAGGGGCTCTCCTCGAGCACCTTCTGATGCCGGCGCTGCACCGAGCACTCGCGCTCTCCGAGCGAGACGACGGCGCCGTGCAGGTCGCCGAGGAGCTGGATCTCGACGTGCCGGGGGCGAGCCACGAAGCGCTCGCAGAAGACTGTGTCGTCGCCGAACGCGGCCCGGGCCTCGCGCCGGGCTGCGGCGAGCGCCTCCCCGAGCTCCTCGGGCGCCGTGACCACGCGCATGCCGCGTCCGCCTCCCCCAGCGGCTGCCTTGACGACGAGCGGGAAGCCGATCTCCTCGGGCTCTCCGGTGGGGACGACCGGCACGCCTGCGCCGAGCGCGATCCGCTTTGCCTCGAGCTTGTCGCCGCCGAGACGGAGCGCCTCGGGCGGCGGCCCGACCCAGATCAGGCCGGCCGCCTGGACGGCGGCGGCGAAGCCGGGGCTCTCGGCCAGGAAGCCGTAGCCCGGATGGATCGCGTCGGCGCCCGTCTCCCGCGCCGCTCTCAGCAGCTCGTCGGCGTCGAGGTAGTCGCCGATCGCGACCGTCTCGCGGGCCGAGCGTGCGTGCAGTGCGCCGCGATCGTCGGGCGCCGCGACCGCGACGGACTCGATCCCGAGCTCCGCGCAGGCGCGGGCGATCCGCAGGGCGATCTCGCCGCGGTTGGCCACGAGCACCTTGCGGATCGTCATGCGACGGCGGCTCTCGGCCTGATCGCGACGAGCGTGAGAGCGCAGCAGGCGGCGAGCACGAGGTACGGCAGCGCGTCGGCGGTCGCTCCAGCGAGCGCTCCGCCGCCGGCGGCGCCGATCGCCTGCCCGGGCGCCCAGGCGATGTTGGTCAGCGCGAAGCCGTAGGCGTGGTCGAGGCCCCGTGCCTCGGCGACGTCGGAGAGCTGTGCGAGCGCCGGCGCCCAGAACGAGCCGTACGCCATGCCGGCGAGCACGACCGCGCCCGCGAGCAGCCAGGGCTGTCCGAGCCACGGGATGATC
>JACCZA010000275.1 GCA_013696185.1 Actinomycetota bacterium | reverse complement strand
CCAGTCTCGTCGTCCAGCGCTCCAGCCCATGCTGCTCGGCCAGCGCGCGCAGCTTGTCCTCGCTGCGGCCCACGAGCAGCGGCTCCGGCCAGACGACTGTGCCGTCCGGGAGCGGGATCCCGCCGCTCCGCCGAATGGCGAGGATCGAGCGAACCAGGTGCTGGTTCGTGCCCATGCGGCCCGTGACCCCGTTCATGATCACCCCCACCGTCCGCCGTGGGGGCGTCTGCACCGGCTCTGCGCCCGTCAGCGGAGCCATTCGTCGAGGTGGCTGCGGACGTAATCGTCGTCGCGGAGGTGCGGGTACGCGTGCTCCACCCTGTCGATCTCCCCGAGCTGGCCCGTCGAGAGGCGCTCTCGCGGGTCGAGGCACCACGTGCCGGCCAGGAGCCCCTGCCGCCGCAGCACCTCGTGGATTCCGGCAACGCAACCCGCGAAGTCGTTGGCTGCGTCGAAGACCGCGGCGTTCAGGTCGGTCACCTCCTGGGACAGCGTCAGCGCCTCGGCCGGGATGGACTCCTCCGAGCGCCACGCCTTGATCCTCGCGAGCAGGTCGACTGCGCGCGCGGTCCCGACCGCCCACTGTCCGAGCAGGCCGCCGGCCATGTGCGCCTCGCGTCCATCGAGCCGGTAGCGCGAGAGGAGATCGACGACGATCGAGTCGTCGTTGCCGGTGTAGAGGACGACCTGCTCCTCCCGTCCTGTGTCGAGGACTGCGCGGACGACGTCGAACGTCCGGTAGCGGCTGAACGGAGCGACCTTGATGCCGACGACGTTCTCCAGCGAGACGAAGTGTCGCCAGAAGTCGACGTCGAGCACGCGGCCACCGACGGCGGGCTGGAGGTAGAAGCCGAAGAGCGGGATGACGCCGGCGATGGCGCGGCAGTGCTCCAGGAGGTCGTCGTTCGCGAGCTCGCCGAGCCCGGCGAGGCTGAGGAGGCCGGCGTCGTAGCCGAGGCCGGCTGCCAGCTCGGCCTCCGCCACCGCCTGCTCGGTGGGACCGCAGACGCCCGCGATCAGGAGCGGCGCCCGATCGTGTTCGCGTGCGGTCTCGGCGGCGAGCTCGAGCACGGGCTGGAGGAGGCCCACCGCCCGGATCGCGAACTGGGTCGTGTGGACGCCGACTGCGAGACCGCCTGCGCCGGCGGCCGTGTAGTAGCGGGTGAGCGCACGCTGACGGCGCTCGTCGAGCCTCCGCTCCGGTGTCAGGGCGAGCGGGTGGGCCGGAATGACGAGTCCCTCGGCCAGCCGCCGCCGCAGCTCGGCCAGCCCGGCGGGCACGAGCTCCGTGGCCGCCATCTCAGAAGACCCCGTCGCGAACGTCGAAGCGCGTCGGCTTCTCGAGTGTCGGAGCGCTCGCGCGGACCCACGCCGCCGTCCACTCGACGAGCTCGTCGAGTGGCACGCGCGGCATTCCGAAGAGCTGGTGACAGCGGCCGGCGTTCGACAGGAGCGCGGTCTCCTGCTCGCTGCCCACGAAGGACGGCGCCGGCGCGGACAGGAGCTCCGAGAACCTGCACGCGACCTCGCGCACGGAGATCGTCTCGGCACCGGTCAGATTGAGAACTGCGGCGGGGCTGGCACAGAGCGTGAATGCCTGCAGGAGCACAGCGTTCGCATCGCCCTGCCAGATCGTGTTCACGTATCCCGACTCGAGCGCAATCGGCTCTCCCCCGGCAACCCGTGTCGCGATGTCGAGCAGGACGCCGTACCTCAGGTCGCTCGCGTAGTTGAGCCGGATGAGCGCGACCGGCGTGCCGAAGCGCTCGGCCGTCGACTCGAAGAGCCGCTCGCGGCCGAGACAGGACTGCGCGTACTCGCCGACCGGCGAGGGCGGTGTCTCCTCCGTCGCGCCGCCGCTTTCGACCGGGACGAGCGGATAGACGTTTCCGGTCGACAGCGCGACGATCCGGGCATCTCGGTAGCGCTCGCCGACGAGTGCCGGGAGGTAGGCGTTGAGCGCCCAGGTGAGCCCGGGTGACGCGCTTGCGCCGAACTTCAGCCCGGCCATGAACACGAGGTTCGGGGCATCCGGTAGGGCCTCGAGGGCGGTGCGGTCGAGGAGATCGCAGGCGATCGTCTCGATCCCGGGCAGGTCGAGCTGCGCGCGGGCAGTCGCGGAGGAGAAGCGGGAGACGCAGATCACGCGGTAGGGGAGGCCGGCTGCATCGAGGCTGCGGCGAGTCAGGACAGCGAGGCTCGGGCCCATCTTGCCGCCGGCACCGAGGATCAACAGGTCGCCGCCGAGGGTCTCGACGGCGGACACCGTCCGCTCGGTCGGACGGGTGAGGAGCTCGGTGACCTCGGCTTCGTTCGTCGGAGCGACACGCGTCACCGCCGCCTGTCGAGTCGCATCCCGGGTCACGCGAATCGGTTTACCACGCTCCTCGCTCCGGTGCCCATTTGAACCGCCCGCACGCCTGCGCCCCTCGGAGGCGGCGGCGGTGCGGTCGAGGAACGGACGATGACCTCCGGGCGGGTCTCGACCACGACGTCGCGCGGCTCCTCGCCGCCGAGTTGGCCGACGAGGGCATCGACCGCGGCTGCGCCGAGCTCGGCCAGCGGCACGCTGATCGAGGTCAGCGGCGGGTTGAGGAAATTGGCGAGCGTCAACTCTCCGGTGGCGATGAGCGAGAAGTCGTCAGGCACGCGCAGGCCGCGCTCGAAGGCCACGTGCAGCACACCGACAGCCTGGGTGAGCGAGCCCGTGTAGATCGCGGTCGGCGGCACGCGAAGGTCGAAGAGCTCCTCAGCAGCCTTCGCGCCGCCCGGCTCGCTGAAGTCGTCGCCGACCACCACGTGGCGAAGTCCGAGCTCGGTCGCTCGTGCGCTGAAGCCCTCCACGAGACGCTGCGTCGTGGTCAGAAGCCGGGGGCCGGCGATGTGGGCGATGGAGCGGTGACCGAGGTGCGCCAGGTAGTCGACGGCGAGCGCGCTCGCCTTCTGGTCGGCCATCGAGACGTTCCGGTTGCTGCCGGGCACCGTGCGGTGCACGAAGACGTGGGGAATCCTGAGGCGCTCCAGTGTTCGCGGGAGCGGGTGCTCCGGCTGCACGGAGGCGAGGATCGCGCCGTCGATCCGCCCCGCCCGCACGAGCCCGCTGACGAGCTCGTTCGCCCTGTCCGGCGCACTGTCCTCGATGAGCAGCACGGCGACGTCCCGCTCGAGCGCCCGCTCGACGGCACCGCGGCTGATCAGCGCGAAGACGGGGTTCGTGAGCGTCGGGATCAGCAGGCTCAGCGCGCCGGTCTCGCCTCGTTTGAGACTTCGTGCTGCGGCATGCGGCCGGTAGTCGAGCC
>JACCZA010000274.1 GCA_013696185.1 Actinomycetota bacterium | reverse complement strand
GGCGCGGCCGCTCCTCCTCGTCGACGGGCGCCGCGCCGTGAGGGGCAGGCTGCGCGAGGGCCAGACCGGCGAGCTGCTCTGGAACGGCCGCCTGCACGGCAGGAAGCTCCGGCCCGGCCCGCACCGCGTCGAGCTCGTCGCCGTCGACCGCGCCGGCAACCGCGGCCGTCCGGCCGGGCCGTTCACGGTCGTGCTGGAGTAGCGCGCCCGCCGGCCGCGAGCAGCGCCGTCACGACGAGGCCGGCGAGCGGCCAGACGAGGTAGGAGAGCTGGAAGACGCGCCCCAGGTAGAGCAGCGCGAACATCGAGATCGTGAAGCCCGCCCCGCCGAGCCAGAGCGCCTGCCCGCGCAGCTGCGCCCGCAGGAGGAGCGCGGTCAGCGGCAGCCAGACGAGCGCGACGAGGGGAAGGAAGGGGTAGGGCCCGAAGCGGTCGTCGAGGACGCCGAGGTTCAGCAGCACCGCCGAGAGGCCGTAGCCGACGATCCGGTAGGTGTCGGTGCCGTAGGAGAGCGTGTCCTCGACGAGCGCCCCGGGGGCCGCGATCAGGAAGGGGAGGAAGCCCGCCAGCAGCGTGGCCGCGAAGACGCCCGCCGCCCGGAGGAGGGCGGGGCGCGGCGCCCGGCGTGCCAGCATGAGGGCGAGGAACGGCACGGCGACGAGCGCGAACTGCTTCGAGAGGACGGCGGCCCCGAGCGAGGCCGCGGCCCAGCCGTAGCGCGAGCGGGTCACGAGCGCGAACGCAAGGAGCAGGAAGAGCACGCTCAGGCTGTCGGCGGTGCCGAACCAGGCAGCCCGCACCGCGAGGGGGTTGCCGGCGGCGACGGCGCCGAGGGCCAGCCTGGGGCCGATCGGCGCGGCGAAGAGGAGCACCGCGAGGAAGCTCCCGAGCGTCGTCAGCGCCACGAGCAGCCGCACGTCGTCGAGCGGCCCGGGGAGCAGACGCCAGGCGGCCGCGAGGAGCGGCGTCCCCGGGAAGTAGGCGAAGTGCTCCAGCGCGACCTGCTGTCGCGGCAGGCCGACGGCGGGGTAGAAGCGCTCCTGGCCCGAGTCGCCGTAGTCGTGCCCGTACGGGCTGTCGCCGTCCAGCACGAGGTCGCCCGCGAGCTCGATCTGGTAGGTCGAGTCGTTCGTGAACAGCCACGGCTGGGTCGCGTCGCGCAGGCCGACCTGCAGCAGGACGGCCGGCAGGACGAGGAGGCAGAGGACGGCGATCGTGAGGGCGACGGCGCTCCTCGGGCGCCAGGCGGGCCGGAAGGCGGCGACCGTCGCACCGAGCGCGACGAGGACGCCCGCGGAGAGCGCCGCCGAGCGGATCAGGCCGAGATCCCACTCCCCGTCGGCAGCATCCACGAGCGGGCCGAGTAGCCCCCGGCCCACTGCGCGGCCGGTGCGGAAGCTCCACGGGTCGGAGCCGAGGACGGGGACGTTCGAGACCACGAGCGCAGCGAGGGTGCCGAGCAGCACCCAGACGTCGGTCGGCGCGAGCCGCCTCACGCCGGCGCGGGCGCGCGGGCGAGGAACGAGCTTGCGAGCGCGAGCACGCCCCACGTCAGCGGATCCTCGTAGAAGCCGCTGTAGAAGAGCGAGTGCACGACGAGGGCGGCGAGCACGGCGGCGAGCGAGAGCCCGAGCGTGGGATGACGGCGCCATACCTCGAAGAGCGCGCGACCGGCGCCGACGAGGAGGCCGAGGTAGGCGGCGAGGCCGACGAGGCCGAGCTCGGCGGCGACCGTCAGCGGCGTCGTATGAGAGGTGTAGCGAGGCTCGGGCGCGCCCGGCCCGACGAGCGCGCGCGAGGCCGCGGGCTGCGCGCCCAGGCCGACGCCGGCGAGCGGGTGGCGCTCGAACACGTCGACGGTGATCGAGGCGAGGCGTGAGCGTCCGCTCGTGAAGCGCCGCGCCGACTCGTCCTGGGCAGCGAGGGCGAGCGAGCCGGCTCCGCCGACAGCCAGGACGGCGAGCGTGGCGGCGATCATCATCCGTCTGCGCCGCCCGCTCTGGAGCAGGCCGAGCGCCGCGCCGACCACGAAGAGCGCGGCCAGGCTCGACTGGGAGTACGAGACGTAGAGGCCGGCGAAGAGGAAGCCGACGAGCGCGGCGCCGAGCGCGAGCGGCACCCGCCGCCGCAGCAGGAGGACGAGGAGCACGGCGATCCCGAGGATGAGATGACGCCCGTAGAGGCTTGGATCGGTGAAGAGGGAGGTGACGCGGAAGAAGGAGGTATAGGCGTTCGCCACCTCGAGGTTCGGCGCGTAGAAGAGCAGCTCCTTGCTCCAGGCCTGCCAGAGCCCGACCGCCGCGAACACCGACGTGAGCGCGAGGAGGACGCCCGCGAGTGCCCGCGGCAGCCACGGCGCGAACGGCGCCCTTCCCACGACCGCGACGAGGAGCGCGAGCGGCAGCAGGAAGAAGGCGAGGCGGGACGCGCTCGCGTCCACGTCGCGCGACCAGAGCAGAGAGAGCGAGGCGACGGCGAGGAAGAGCCCGGCCGGGAGGGCGATCGCGTGGGGCAGGGACGGGAGAGGCTCGCGCCGCAGGGCGCGGAGGGCGAGCGCGATCGTGCCGAGCGCGATCACGAGGTAGAGCAGGTGCAGGCGGCCGAGCTTGCCCGCCTCCGCCGTGCCGACGAGGAAGCGGTGCTCGGTGCCCACGTCGAGCGGCAGGCGGAGCGGCGCCACGGCGAGCGCGAGCGGGGCGATCGCGCTCGGGAAGCGGCGCAGGACGAGCGCGCCGGCGACGAGCACCGCGCCGCCGAGCACCGCGGCGGCCAGCCCGGCGG
>JACCZA010000186.1 GCA_013696185.1 Actinomycetota bacterium | reverse complement strand
ATCACGAGCTGGTACGCGGTCGGGGAGAGCTCGTGACCGTGGCGAGCGAACCACGCGTACGTCTGGATCGTGATCGGATCCGCCCGCAGAGGCTCCTTCCCGATCAGGATCACCTCGGTCAGCCGCTGGCCGTAGCCCTCGGTCGTCAGGTCGCGCCGAAACTGGTCGACGAGCAGCCGGCGATGCGTGAGGATGAGGACGCCGAGCTCGCGCGCCGACTCGACGAAGCCGGCGGCGGCGATCGTCTTGCCCGAGGCCGTCGGATGGCGGAAGCGGTAGCGCCGAGACGCACCGGGATCCTCGCCGGCGAACGTCTCGTCGGGCTCGAGCTCTTCCTCGACGAGCCCGAGATCCTCGTCGTCCTCTTCCTCCTGCTCCTCGGCGAGCTCCGCGACGGCGCCGTTTCCCGAGCCGTTGCCGTTCTCCTCGGCGCTCCGCTGGGTCGCCGCGATCAGCTCGGTGAGCATGCCCGTGAGCGCGTCGATCTGATGCCGGCGGAGCACCGTCCCGGCCGCGGTCGCGGGCGTCTCGGCGGCGAGGACGCGCTCGAGCCCGAGCATGAGCCCGTAGCGCACCTTCCAGCCGGACGACGGGACGCGGTTGCCCGCCTCGAGCTCGTCGAGCGCGTCCTCGAGCGCGCGGCGACGGGCGGTACCGGGTGCGAGTGCGACCTCCGGGTCCTCGCCGAGACGCCGCCCAAGCTCGCGTCGGGAACCGAGCTGCGCCGCCACCAGGTCGACGCGCTCGCCGGCATGCTGACCGAGCTGATCGCGGCGAACCAGGCGCAGGGAGAGCCGAACGGCGACAACCAGGCGCCCTCGAGCGCCGAGGAGCTGTCCCTCGACGAGGAGGACGAGGAGGAGGCCGCCCTCGGCCCCGAGCTCGACGAGGAGGAGGACGGCGGAGACGGTGAGCCGGCGGTCGAGGACGATCCCGGCGCGAGTCGCCGCTTCCGCTTCCGCCACCCCACCGCCTCGGGCAAGACGATCGCCGCCGCCGGCTTCGTCGAGGCCGCCCGCTCGCTCGGCGTCCTCATCCTCACCCACCGGCGGCTCCTCGTGGCCCAGTTCGGGGGCGACCTGACGACCGAGGGCTACGCCGGCAGGCTCACCCCCGCCGTCGAGCGGGGCACGCAGCCGCCGCTCGAGAATCCGCTCACGATCCAGACGTACGCCTGGTTCGCGCGCCACGTCGGCGACATCGAGCGCGAGGCGTACCAGCTCGTGATCTGCGACGAGGCGCACACCGCGCTCGGCGAGAAGACCTCGAGCGCGATCCGCAGCTTCCCCGAGCCCGTCTACATCGGCATGACGGCGACCGAGAACCTGATCGCCAAGCAGGTCTCCGATGTCTTCCCCGCCTCGGTCGACGACCTGCCGCTTGCCGATGCCGCCCGGCGCGGGCTGATCGCGCCGCTGCGCTGCCTGCGCGTCCCGCCCGCCGCCGCCATCTCCTCCGTGCCGATCGTCGGCGGGGACTTCGAGGAGCGGGCGCTCGCCGCCGCGCTCGACCACGAGGCGCTGAACCAGGCGGCCGCGAGCCTCTACCGCGACCGCTTCGACGAGACGCCGGGCATCGTCTATGCCGCCGGGGTCGACCACGCGTACAACCTCGCGCAGGAGTTCCGCGCCGCGGGGCTCAAGGCCGAGGCGGTCAGCGGGCGCACGCCGCCCGTCCGGCTGGCCGAGACGCTCGCCGCCTACGAGCGCGGGGACATCAACGTGCTGATCAACGCGATGCTCCTGGCCGAGGGCTGGAACTCACCGCGGGCGACGGTCTGCATGCATCTGGCTCCGACGGCGAGCCGCCGCGTCTACCAGCAGCGGATCGGCAGGATCATGCGTGTCCACCCGCGCAAGGAGGCCGGCATCGTCGTCGACTTCGTGCCGAAGTCCGCCACGCACAACGATCGCGTGATCTCGCTGCACTCGTTGCTCGCCGCGGACTTCTACCGGGAGGGCGCACGAGTCACTCCCGCACCCCGCCGGCGCCAGCAGCGCCGCGCCCGGCGCAAGCTCTCGCCCGCGCCCTGGCTCGTTCCCGTCACGCCCGAGGTCAGCCGGCGACTCGCCGTGATCACCCGCGAGTGGCAGCGGGTCGATCCCAAGTACCTGGACGAGGACGAGCAGCGCTACTGGGCGACGGTGGCCGCCCGCCAGATCCGCTTCGACGAGCGGATCGAGTTCGTCAAGAAGCTGACCGGCGGCCGGGCGAGCAAGGGATGCCTCGAGCAGTTCCTCGCGACCTGCGCGGCGGAGAACCCGAACCGGCGCCTGCGCATCACCGCGCTCGCGGACCGCGTCTCGATGACCGTGGAGCGTGCCGACTTCGACGATCTCGTCACGCTCGTGTCGCAGGCGCCCACGTGGGAGAAGGACCGCCTGGGCGGAGTGCGCACGCTCCTGCGCGCGATCGGCGAGGACAAGGCGAACGCCCCCGATCAGATCCTCGTGCGCTGGACGTGGCGTCTCGCGCGCGTCTCGCGCACCGCGCAGGACCGGCGGGCGAGCGCCGAGTACCCCGAGGCGAAGCGCCTGCTCGGCGCCCTCGCGAACTCGCGCGGCCACCGGCACGAGGAGAACGCCGCCCGGCTCGTCAACGTCTCCCTCGATCAGCCTCTCGACGTCGGTGCCGCGCTCCTCGCCTCGGCGGAGGGCTACACGCCGCGGGCGAACCAGCTGCTCGAGGCGGCGCGGGACCACCTCGGCCGGATCCAGAACGTCGCGCTCGCCCTCGCCGAGAACCTCCCGGCGCCGAAGCAGCAGACGACCAAGTCGCGCAGGCGACGCAGGCGCAAGCGCGGCGGGCAGAGGCCGGCGACCGAGGCGTCGGCGACGCCGAACGGCACCGCCGAGGCAAGCGCGAGCACCGGCGGCCCAGGCGCCTCGCGGGAGGACAACGGGAGTGCCTCGGACGGAGCTCAGTCCGCGCCCCGGCGCAGGCGACGGCGCCGCTCTGCCCAGACCTCGAACGGCACGGCGGCGAGTTCCGTAGCAGCCTCGGAGCCGGCCCCGACAGCCGAGGTCTAGCGCCCCGCCCTACTGCTCGTGTGCGGCGTCGTTGCCGCCGTCCCGCTCGCGCTCGCGCAGGAAGCGCGTCAACTCGGCCGCGAGCGTGTCGCCCGAGGGCAGGCGTTCCTCCTCCTCGATCGCGTCGCTGCGCTGCTCGAGCTCCTCGACGTAGGAGGCCGTCTCCGCGTCGGTCGCGACGGCCTCGCTGACCTGCTCGGAGTAGCGCTCGGCGCCCTCCTCGAGCTCGGTCGTGTCGATCGGGCCGTCGAGGAGATCGCCGAGGCGCTGACAGAGGGCAAGGGCCGCGCGCGGGCTCGGCGCGAGCGAGACATAGTGGGGCACGGCCGCCCAGAGGCTCGCCGAGGGCATGTCCGCGCGCCGGAACGCGTCGTGGAGCACGCCGACGATCCCCGTCGGGCCCTCGTAGCGCGAGGCCTCGAGACCGAGGCGCTCGACCAGCTCGGGATCGCTGCCGCTACCCGTGACCGGCGAGGGGCGCGTGTGCGGGACGTCGGCCAGGAGCGACCCGAGGGTGACCACGAGCTCGACGTCGAGCTCCTTGGCGAGGTCGACGACGAGCTGGCAGAACGTGCGCCAGCGGAGGCTCGGCTCGGTGCCGAGGAAGAGCACGACGTCCCGGCTCTGCCCCGGCAGCCGTGCGTGGAAGAAGGCGTTGTCCGGCCACTCGATCCGTCGCGTCAGGCCCTCGACGAGCGAGACATGCGGGCGCGTCGCCTGGAAGTCATAGAAGGTCTCGGGGTCGATCTCGGCGAAGCGGGCCGCGCCCCAGAGCTTCGCGAGATAGCCGCCCGCGAGCGAGGCGCCCTGGCCACCGTCGTTCCAGCCGCGGAAGGCGGCGACGAGGACCGGCCGCGTGAGCTCCGGCCGCGCCTCCATGCGGAGTTCCTCGGGCACCACCTCAGTGTATGCGGGCTCGGCCCCTCAGCTGTCGGGCGCGAGTGCCGCCAACGGGCGCCACAGCAGCGCCACGAGGGCAACGACAGCCGCCCAGACCGCTGCGGCGAGACCGACGTGGACGGCGACGATTCCCCGCGGGAGCTCCGTGCGCCACTGGATCTCACCAACGGCCATCTGCACGAGCAGCAGACCGAGCAGGCCCAGCACCAGCGCGAAGAGGCGGGGTGAGCGGTCACGCCGCGCCGCGAGGTAGCCGAGCACGAAGAGGAAGACGCAGCCGAAGGCTGCCGTCGCCCGCACGTGCACCCAGAGCGAGCCGTCGAGGGAGCCGAGCCGGCGGATGTCGGCCCCGCCCGAGTGCGGCCCGGCCGCCGTCGTCGTCGTCCCCGTGACGACGAGCGCGAGACAGCTCGCGGCGAGGACGAGCCCGGCGCGGCGCAGCTCCCGCGGCACGAGCGGGGGTGCCGCGCCGTGCGAGTGGCGGAACGCCTCGAGGGCGACGACGATCCCGCCCGCGAGGACGGCGAGAGCGAGCAGGAAGTGCGACATCACGAGCAGCGGGTGGAGATCGAGGCGGATCGTCAGCAGGCCGAGCGGCGCCTGCGCGATCGTGCCCAGGAACGTCGCGAGCGCGAGACGGCGCGACCAGCGCGGCAGTCCGCCGACACGTCGCGCCGCGAGCCAGGTGACGAGGGTCAGGAGGATCGGCGCAAGGCCCACCGCGCGATTCCCGAACTCGACGAAGGCGTGGACGTCGGAGGCGGGGAAGAACGCGCCCGCCTCGCACCCCGGCCAGGACTCGCAGCCGAGGCCCGAGGCGGTCAGGCGGACGACGGCGCCGGTGACGACGATCACGTAGAGCGAGACGGCGCTCGCGAGCGCGAGGCGCGAGAAGCGGGGTGCTGCGAGCTCGGCCCGGCGGGCGCGGATCACCCGCGTCGACTGGACGTCCACGCCTCGAGTCTAATCGCCCCCCCCCGCGCGCCGAGAACGCCCCCCTTACGGACGCCGGCTGGGAGGGACTGTCCCTCGTCCATGGCTGCGGGAGCCACGGCGGTCGTGCCGGAAGCGGGGCAATTCCCGCCGCGCGCCCCGTGGACGGCGGGTCTGCCCAACTACGGTGGGGCCTCTTGCCGGCTTCGTCGCTCGCCCCGGGCGCCTTTAGCGGTCGGTGGCGGACGGCCCGCTCCGCCGTCCTACTCCAGGACGACGCCGGCGCCCGACTCGACCCGGCCGACGCGGCGGAGGAAGAGATGCCCCGCGGCGAATCGCGCCTCGAGCACCGCGCCGCGCTCTGCGGGCAGCGCGATCAGCAGCCCGCCGGCCGTCTGGGGGTCGTAGGCGAGCGCAACCACCGGATCGGCGGCCCCGTCGAGCGACACGTGCGGTCCGGCGAAGTCGCGGTTGCGCCGGTCGCCGCCGGTGCGCTCGCCCCCGGCCGCAACCTCGAGCGCGCCCGGCAGCGCCGGCAGGGCGCCGGCCTCGAGCCGGATCTCCACGCCGCTGCGCGAGGCCATCTCGTGCGCATGCCCGAGCAGGCCGAAGCCGGTCACGTCGGTGACGGCGCTCGGTGCAAAGGGTCGGAGCGCATCGGCAGCGCTCAGATTCAGCGTGCGCATGGCCGAGACGGCCGCCTGCAGCGCGTCTGCGCCGACGAGGCCACGCTTGTACCCGTGCAGGACGAGCCCGGTGCCGAGCGGCTTCGTGAGGTAGAGCGCATCGCCCGGGCGCGCGGTGCTCTTGCGCCAGACGGCGTCGGGACGAGCGGTGCCGACGACCGCCAGGCCGTACTTCGGCTCGGCGTCCCGGAGCGTGTGGCCGCCCGCGAGGATGCCGCCGGCAGCCCGCACCTGCTCGGCGGCGGCGGCGAAGACCTGACCCAGTGCCTCGAGCGGCAGCTCCTCGGGAAACGCGGCGATCGAGAGGGCGAGGAGCGGCTTGCCGCCCATCGCGAACACGTCGTTCAAGGCGTTCGTGGCGGCGATCGCGCCGA
This sequence comes from Actinomycetota bacterium, assembly GCA_013696185.1. Taxonomy (GTDB): domain Bacteria; phylum Actinomycetota; class Thermoleophilia; order Gaiellales; family Gaiellaceae; genus JACCZA01. The sequence goes on along the minus strand of JACCZA010000186.1, from coordinate 17,003 downwards.
AGTCGGCCGGGTCGTCGACAAGGGGAGGGAAGAAGTCGAGCGTGAAGACGAGCGCCCGCTCCTCGTCCAGGCGGTACACGGCCGCGTCGTCGGCCGGCGAGAGGCCGACGAGGAGATTCTCCGCCTCTGCGGGAACGAACCCGGCGAGCAGCTCCTCGAGCCGCGCCGCCGAGTACTTCGCTGCGCAGCCGCCGGACGTGGTGAGGTCGGTGAGCGTGGGAGGCAGCAACCCGAGGTCGGCTCCGGCAGTCACGCGAACCACTCTAGACGCGCGCACCCCACCAGCTTCTTCCGGTGTCCGATCAGCGAGGGGAGTCGTGCCCGGAGGGCGATTCACTAGCCCGGGAGGCCAGTCAGTCGTCCGAACAGCGTGCTCGGGAAACCGCAGGTTTCCCCCCGATTACACGACGACGGCCCCGAAGGGCCGCCGTCGCTGTCAGGGGAGAGGAGGAGCCTGTGAAGTTCCTCCGCGGAGGTCTTTCGCCGCCCCCCGGCTCGTTCCTTCACGGTTTCGTTACGTCTCGGCCCCCCGCTCGATCGGCACGTCGACGAGGTTCCCCCACTCCGTCCAGGAACCGTCGTAGTTCCGCACATCCTCGTAGCCGAGCAGCTCCCGCAGCACGAACCACGTGTGGGCGCTGCGCTCGCCGATGCGACAGTACGCCGTCACCTTCTTCTCGGCAGTCACGCCCTTGCCCTCGTAGAGGGAGCGCAGCTCGACCGCCGACTTGAACGTGCCGTCGTCGCGCACGGCCTGGGCCCACGGGATCGACTTGGCGGTCGGAATGTGCCCGCCGCGCTGCGCCCCCTCCTGCTCGTAGCCCGGCGGCGCGATCAGGTCGCCTGCGAACTCGGGTGGGCTCCGCACGTCCACGAGCGCCCGGTCCCCGGCCCCGAGGGACTCGAGCACGGCGTCTCTGCGGGCCCGCAGCTCCTCGTTTCGCTCCTGAGCCGAGTAGGCCACCGCCTGCGGCGAGGGCACGTCCGTCGTCAGCTCGCGCGCCTCGTCGATCCACTTCTGACGTCCGCCGTCGAGGATCCGGAGCTGCTCGTGCCCGTACAGCTTGAGGTACCAGTACGCATAGGCGGCGAACCAGTTGTTCTTGTCGCCGTAGAGCACGACCGTCGTGTCGTTGCCGATCCCGAGCCGGCCGAGCAGCTGCTCGAACTGCTCCTTCTCGACGACGTCGCGCTCGACGGGATCCTGCAGGTCTTCGCGCCAGTGGAGCCTCACCGCGCCGGGGATGTGGCCCTCGTCGTAGAGATCGGGGTTCTCGTCGACCTCGGCGACGACCACGCCTCCGTCGTCCAGGTGCTCCGCGAGCCACTCCGTGTCGACGAGCACCTCCTTCGCGAAGCCGTTCTGCGTCATGCTGTCTCCTTATTCGAGGAACAAGCGCACCGTATACCTTCGCGGTCGCTAGACGATCCCGCGGACTGCGCGCGAGAGCTCGCGCACCGACACCGAGCCCTCGAACTTCGCGGCGATCCTGCCGTCGCCGCCCACCACGAAGACCCACGGCTCCGTCGGCAGCCGCCACTCCCTGACCCACCGGTTGACGCCCCGGGTGGGATCGTTGCCCTCGAAGATCTCGACGTGGATGAAGCGGACACCGCTGCGGGCGAAGCTGCGTCGGACTGCCTCCACGATGTCCACTGTCGGCCCGCACGCCCGGCTCGCGCAGAACTTCGGCGTGGCGAAAGCGACGACGAAGGGCTTGTGAGCAGCGAGCGTGTCGGCGACCGAGTGGCGCAGGAGCTCGCGGTCCGGCGGCGTGCTCGTGGTCAAACGGCGCAGGTCGCCTCCGGTCGAGGCGATCGTCGGCGTCCGCGAGGCTATGGCCCGCGTGCCGACCGGGGGCGAGGCGGCTTTTGGCTTGACCACGAGCGCCAAGACCCTGAACCGGCTCTCCTCCCGACGGCTCGGCCACGAACCAGTACTTGCCGGCCCTCGGAACGCGGAGCTCGGCCACGTAGAGCCGCGTGACATCGCCCTTCGTCCCGCCCGGCACGCCCACCGGGTCGAGCGTCGCCTCGGTGGTGAAGAAGGGTCGAGCCTTGCGGGTTCGCGCCAGCCACACGCGTGCCCGGGGCGCTCGACGGCCCGCCCGTCGCCTCGCAGGACGAGGAAGCTGACGCGCACGCGACCCGGTGCGTAGTCGCTCGTGCCCTGCACGAGGCCGACGTCCTCGCCGGGGCGTCTCCAGATCGCCTCGAGGCTGCCGGCGGTGGGCGCGGCGCGGCGCGCCTGCCGCGCGGTGGAAGCCGTCGTCGTCGCCTCCTGGTCTGCGCCGCCGCAGCCCGAGGCGGTCACGAGGGCCCCGCCGAGAACCGCGGATCGAAGGCGCATCGCGCCTCGAGTCTAGTGCTCCGTCCCGCAAGTCCCTTGCCACTGCGGGGACGTGCCCGAGGTTCAAGGGAGTTGCGGGGCGGTGCGCCCGAAAAGGGGGCCTACCAGTCGCTACCGTCGGACATGCCGAGCCTCTCGACGAGGCTGCCGACGAACAGGGACGCCACGACGGCGAAGTAGAGGGCGTGCGCCTTCACAGGACCACCTCCTCCCTAGAAGCCGATGTCTGCGAGGGCTTCGGCGGCTCTGCGGTACAGGCGTGCCGCCTCGCGATCGTCGCCGCGGCGACTGGACAGATCACCGCGGGCGATCCAGGCGGCGGCCCGGTGGCTCGCCGAGGACAGCTGCTCGAGGCTCTGCTCCGCCGCCGCGAAGGCTGCCTCGGCCTCGTCGAGTCGCCCCTGCTCGAGGAGTGCCCGTCCGAGCACGAGCTGGGCGCTTCCGATCTCGTCGAGGAAGTCGACGCGCCCCTCGAGCAGGGCCAAGGCCTGTCGCGCCTGCTCCTCCGCCAGGTCGATCCGCCCCGTCCGCAGGTGCACCTGGGCGAGCGACGAGATCGCCTGGGCGGCGTCCGGGTCGCTGCCGATCTCGATCGCCGTGCCGAACGCGTCCTTCAGGTGGCTGATTGCCTGCTCGGGCTTGCCCAGCAGGAAGCTCAGCCCACCGAGGTTGTTCAGGAGCTTGCCCACGTTCGCCCGATCTGAGAGCTCCTCGTACAGCCCACGGGCCCGTTCGGCGTAGGAGCGCGCGAGTACCAGGTGTCCTTCGCGCTCGGCGAGCACCGACGCCTGGAAGTAGAGGTGCCCGACGGTGCGCGCGTCGCTCAGGCCCTCGGCGAGCTCGAGCGCGCGCTCGACGTCCTCACGGGCGGCTTCGTAGTCGCGCTGCCGGCGGTAGCAGCGCGAGCGCCAGTGGAGGATGTTCGAGCGGAGGTGGTCGCACGGCAGCCCGGAGGACTCGGCCAGCGAGAGCGCCTCGTTCAGGAGCGTCACCGCCGTGGCGACGCTCGAGAGCTTGTAGCGGCAGACTCCGATCCGGAAGAGCACCTCGGCGCGCTCGACGTCGGAGAAGCGCTCGTCCTCGACGAGGCCCCGCGCCTGCGTGAGCAGATCGAGCGCCTCTCGCACCTCGCCGGCGAGCACGCGGGCTTTCGCCTCACCCGTGAGGGCGCGTACCGCGAGCTCGGGTGAGGCCGTCGCCGCGACCGCGGCGCCGAGCTCCTCGAAGGCTGCCAGGGCGTCACCGAAGCGCTCCGACTCGGTGAGCACGTCCGCCCGGGTCAGCGCCGTCTCCAGGCGCGCCCGTTGATCGTCCGAGACGCCGTTGGCCAGGTACCCGGCGTCGACGCCGAGCCGGCGCGCGAGCCAGTCGAGCGTATCGCTCGTGGGACGCGTCTTGCCGCGCTCGATCTGGCTGAGGTACTCCTTCGAGAAGCGCTCGCCCGACAACGCGCTCTGCGTCATGCCGGCAGCGACCCGGAGCTCCCGCAGACGCTCGCCGAGCGTCGCTCCACGCGTTGACCGAGCGGCGGCGTTACGGCGTGCGGCGGTCCTCGAAGGCATCTGTCTCCCCGGAGTGAAGCGGACACTTCACCATCGTGCAAGTCGGCCACTTCGGACATCCCTCGAAAGGGGCATAGCTACGCCGCTTTCGGGTGAAGCGTGACGCGCTCGAATCACTTGACCGAGTGACTTGACTACGCAGGACGCGGCTCCTATAGTCAAGCCAACCTGCAGCCCGGCCCCAATTGGAGGCAGGCGGCAGGAGGCGCATCACCGCAGGGCGTTCAACCGTGCTGACTGGGCCGCAGAGTCAGTGACGGAGGCGAACCGGCGCGCCACACAAACAGGGACTCCGGTCTCCCCGGTGCCGCAGCCGGGGAGACCGTCCCGTTGCATCGCTGCCGTTACGCTTCCCCACCGTGACGCCGGTCGTGTGGACCCCGAGCGACGAGCGGCGGGAGCGGGCGAATCTCACGCGCCTGATGCGGCGCCTCGGCTGCGGGAGCTACCGGGAGCTGCACCGGCTCTCGGTCTCCGAGCCGGAGCGCTTCTGGCCGGAGCTCCTGGACGACCTCGGGATTCGGTTCTCGACGCCGTGGCACACGGTGCTCGACACCTCCCGGGGCATCGAGTGGGCGACCTGGTTCGTCGGCGCGCGGTTGAACCTCGCCTGGAACTGCGTCCACCGCTGGGCCGAGAGCGAGCGTGCCGGCGCCGAGGCCGCCGTCTGGCAGGCGGAGGACGGGGCGCGCAGCTCGCTCTCGTTCGCCGAGCTCTCCTCCGAGGTCGCTCGACTCGCCGAGGGGCTCGCCTCGCTCGGGATCGCGGAGGGGGACGCCGTCGGGATCTTCCTCCCGATGTCGCCCCAGGTGGCGATCGCCTCGCACGCCTGCGCCCATCTCGGCGCCGTTCAGGTGCCGATCTTCTCCGGCTTCGCCGCCTCCGCGATCGCGGCGCGCCTCGCCGATGCCGGCGCGAAGGCGCTGATCACCGCGGACGGGTCGCTGCGACGGGGGCAGACGGTGGCGATGAAGCGGACCGCCGACGAGGCGCTGCTCGAGGCCCCCAGCGTGCGGCACGTCGTCGTCTGGCGGCGACTCGGGGACGACGTCCCCATGCAGGCGGGCCGGGACCACGTCTGGGACGACCTCGTGCGGGGGACGAGCGGCGACCTCCCTCCCGTCGAGGTCGACTCGGAGGCCCCCTACCTGCTCGCCTACACGTCGGGCACGACCGGGCGGCCGAAGGGAGCGGTGCACGTCCAGGGGAGCTTTCTCGCGTCGATCGCACGCGAGATCGCCTACCAGACCGACGTGAGCGCCGGCGGGCGGATCCACTTCTCGACCGACATGGGCTGGATCATGGGGCCCTGGACCGTGGTCGGCGGCGGGGCAGTCGGTGCGACCGTCGTCTACGCGGAGGGCGCACCGGACTGGCCCAGGGACCGGCTCTGGAAGCTGATCGAGTCGGAGCGCGTGTCGATGCTCGGGGTCTCGCCGACGCTGATCCGCTCGCTGCTCCAGGCAGGCGATCCCGAGACGGACCTCTCGTCCCTCGAGACGATCGCGAGCACGGGCGAGCCCTGGAATCCGGGCCCGTATCGGTGGCTGCACGAGCGGGTCGGCGGCGGTCGCGTGCCGATCGTGAACTTCTCGGGCGGCACCGAGGTCGGCGCCTGCTTCCTGTCGGTGGTCGTGACCGAGCCGATCAAGGAGGTGTCGCTCGGCTTCCCGGCGCTCGGGCTCGACATGGACGTCCTCGACGGGACGGGCCGGTCTCTGCGCGGCGAGGTGGGAGAGCTCGTCTGCCGTGCGCCCTGGCCCGGGATGACGCGGGGCGTCTGGGGCGATCCCGAGCGCTATCTCGAGACGTACTGGCGACGCTTCCCCGGCGTCTGGACGCACGGGGACTGGGCCTCCGTGGACGAGGACGGCTACTGGTACCTGCACGGGCGCTCGGACGACACCCTGAACATCGCGGGCAAGCGGATCGGGCCGGCGGAGCTCGAGTCGGCCGCGCTCGAGCACGGGGGCATCGCCGAGGCGGCGGCGATCGGCGTGCCCGACGAGATCAAGGGCGAGGTGGCGTGGATCTTCTGCGTCGCGAAGCGCGGCTTCCGCCCGGGAGACGCCCTCGGGAACGCGGTCGGGTCGATCGTCGCGGGCGAGCTCGGCAAGGCGTTCAGGCCGGCGCGGATCCTCTTCGTCGCAGCGCTGCCGAAGACGCGGAGCGCGAAGATCGTCCGCCGCGCCGTACGGGCGCGGGCACTCGGGCGCGATCCGGGCGACCTCTCCTCGCTCGAGAACCCCGAGTCGCTCGACGAGATCGCCCGCGCGGTCGGGGCCGGGCTCGACCTCGACTGACGACACGTATCCTCCTCGCCATGGCCGAGGACGACCTCAGCGGCAGGATCGCGCTCGTGACCGGCGGCGGGCGCGGCATCGGCCGGAACATCGCGCTCGAGCTCGCCCGGGCCGGTGCCCGCGTGGCCGTGGCCGCCCGCAGCCGGCAGCAGGTCGCAGACACCGCCCGCGAGCTCGACGGGCTCGCGCTGGAGGTCGACGTCTCCGACCGGGACGCTGTCGAGCGCATGGTCGCCGAGACGGAGCGCGAGCTCGGCCCGATCGACCTCCTCGTCAACAACGCCGGGATCGGCGCCGCGCCGGAACCCATCTGGGAGCACGAGCCCGACGAGTGGTGGCGGGTCTTCGAGACGAACATGCTCGGCCCCTACCTCTGCTGTCGCACCGTCCTGCCGGGCATGGTCGAGCGCCGCAGCGGCCGCATCGTCAACGTGGGCAGCGGCTCCTCCTACCTCCCCGGCCAGGCGAGCACGAGCTACGGCCCGAGCAAGGCGGCACTCGGCCGCTTCGGCGAGGCGCTCGCCCTCTCGGTCGCCGAGCACGGCGTCAGCGTGTTCACGATCAGCCCCGGCCTCGTGCGCACCGCGCTGACCGACAGCATGGGAGACGACGCGCCCTGGACGCCGCCCGAGCTCGCTCCCCGCCTCGTCCGGGTGCTCGCGAGCGGCCGCGCCGACGAGCTAGCCGGCCGCTACCTCCACGCCGAGCACGACGACATCGAGCAGCTGATCGGCCGCGCGAGCGAGATCGTCCGCGACGACCTGAACGCGATCCGCCTGCGTCGGTAGGAGGGCCGCGGCCGGCACGAGCCGCCGCGGGGACCCTCTCCCGCACGCAGGTTTTCGCTCCTGAGGCGTAAACTAGGCTACGTGCGCCTCGCCCTCGCCCAGATCAACACGACGGTCGGCGACCTCGAGGGCAACCGCACCCGCATCCTCGACCGGCTCGAGCAGGCCCGCGCCGAGGGCGCAGAGCTCGTCCTGTTCCCGGAGCTCGCCGTCACGGGCTACCCACCCGAGGATCTCCTCCTGCGCCCCAGCTTCATCCGCGCCGCGGAGCGGAGCCTCGCCGAGATCGCGCGCTCGTGCCGGGGCGTCGTCGCCCTCGTCGGCGCGCCGACCTTCGACCGCGACCTCTTCAACACGTGCGCCGTCTGCGCGGAGGGCGAGGTCGTCGCGCTCTACCGCAAGCGCTTCCTCCCGAACTACGGCGTCTTCGACGAGGAGCGCTACTTCGCCGCCGGGGACGACCTCCTGCTCATGCGCCTCGGCGGGCACCTGATCGGCCCGACCGTCTGCGAGGACCTGTGGCAGCCGGGGCCCCCTGCGACCGACCTCGCGCTCGCGGGCGCCCAGCTCCTGACGAACCTCTCGGCGTCGCCCTTCCACCTCGGCAAGGAGCGGGAGCGCGAGGCGATGCTCGTCCAGCGCGCGCGCGACAACTCGTGCTTCGTCGCCTTCGTGAACGCGGTCGGCGGCCAGGACGAGCTGCTCTTCGACGGCCACTCGCTCGTGCTCGACGACGGAGGACGGGTGCTGGCACGCGGACCCGGTTTCGAGGAGGCGCTGCTCGTCGTCGACGTGGAGCCGGCCGAGGTGATCGGCCGCCGCCTGAGCGACGTCCGCCGGCGGGCACTCGCGCGCGAGCGACGCGCACTCGCCGAGGTTCCCGTGCTCGAGCTCGGCGCCCCGCCGCGGAGCGGGCGTTCCCCCGGCTCCGTCCCGCCCACCGTGGCGCCGCTCGCCGGCGAGCTCGAGCTCATGCGGCTCGGGCTCGAGCTCGGTCTGCGCGACTACGTGTCGAAGAACGGCTTCGCCGACGTCGTCCTCGGCGTATCGGGCGGCATCGACTCGGCCCTGACCGCGGCCCTCGCCGCCGAGGCGCTCGGCCCCGACCGCGTCCACTGCGTCTCCATGCCCTCCCGCTACTCCTCCCAGGAGACGCGCCGCGACGCCCGCCGCATCGCCGAGAGCCTCGGCGCGTCGTTTCTCGAGCTGCCGATCGAGCCGATCGTCGAGCGCTTCGCCGAGGCGCTCGCCGGACCGTTCGCCGGGACGGAGCCCGGGCTCGCGGAGGAAAACGTCCAGGCCCGCGCGCGCGGCACGCTGCTGATGGCGCTCTCGAACAAGCTCGGCTGGCTCGTCGTCGCGACGGGGAACAAGTCCGAGCTCTCGGTCGGCTACGCCACCCTGTACGGCGACCTGGCCGGCGGCTTCGCGCTCCTGAAGGACGTCTACAAGACGGACGTGTTCGCGCTTGCCCGTCACCTGAACGAGCGCGCGGGCCGCGAGCTGATCCCCGCCTCGACGATCGAGCGCGCCCCGAGCGCCGAACTGCGCCACGACCAGCGGGACGAGGACTCGCTGCCGCCCTACGCCGTGCTCGACCGTGTGCTCCGCGCCTACGTCGAGCTCGACCGCTCCCGCGACGAGTTGAGCAGCGACGGCTTCGACCCCGAGGTGGTCGAGCGGGCGCTGGCGCTGATCGACCGCGCGGAGTACAAGCGCCGTCAGGCTCCGCCGGGCGTCAAGCTCCACCCGAAGGCCTTCGGCCGCGACCGTCGCACGCCGATCACGAACCGCTGGCGGGGATAGGGAGTCCGCGCCCTACGGGATCAGCAGCGTGAACGCTCGGGCGGTACGCAGGCCCGCGCTTCGGATCTCGATCGTGCCCGTCATGGTTCCGCCGGCCGCCCAGCGCGGGATCTGCCAGACGCACGCGGCGTGGCCGTCGCGGAAGGAGCCGGCGACCCGCTCGAGCAGGCGCATGCCCACGCGAGCCCGGCAGCCGGTGTGCCCGAGGCGTAGGTCCGCCCAACCTCCGCGGGCCCTCACCCGGACGCCCGTGACGAAGAAGGTACCGGGGCGGGGACTCGCCGGACGGCCGACGACCGGGGTCGCGCTGAGCGAGGTCGCACGGCCGGCGGCGAGTGGCGGCTTCTGGCCGAAGCTCGCGGGGGCGGAGCCGCCGAACTCCTGGGCCCAGAAGAGCGGCCCGTCGCCGAGCGAGGCGGCGACGAGACCCGTCGCCGCGAAATCCGGCTGCTCGATGTTGGCGCGATGGAGCGGCGAGCGCAGCCACGCCTCGACCACGGCCGCAGCACTGGGATACCCGTAGGCGAGGTTCTCGCCCCACTCGCCCGCGGCGAAGCCGCACGCCACGAGACGGTCGCCCGGCGAGCGCGCGGCGGGCGGCGCGGGATCGGCGTGCGCCATGTAGTTGAACCGCGCCATGTGCAGCGCCTTCCACGTGGCTGCGGCGTCGAGCACGGGGTCCTGGCGCAGCGAGTGCAGGCCGAGCCCCGCCCGGTAGCGGTTGACGAGCCAGAGAGCCGCGGCTGCCGCCTGGGGCTGCACGGTGCCCCAGCGCTGCCCGGGCGTGCACCCGGCGATCGCAGGCGCTCGGGGTGCGGTGCCGCGGGCGGGCAGCGCCCCGGCTTCCTCGAATGAGGCGAGCACACCGAACATGACGACGATCGCAATGACCGCCAGACGTGCTGACGAGGTCAGATGCTTCAGGGGGCCCCCTCACAGGTCGCGTCGCAAACGGGCGGATCGGCACCTTCTCACGCCTCGAGCGACGCTGCAACAGCCTACGGTCCCGGGCTGACGGCTTCCGACTGGACGCGTCCCAGCCAGGCACGGAGAGAGCAGAACCAGTCCAGCCGCTCGACGAGCGGCACAGCGGCATTCGCGGGCGAGGTCGAGGGCAGGACGAACAGCGCAGCTCGAGCCAGCCGCCGCTCCTGGGGGCCGAGCTGCGCCCGCTCGCCGAAGGTGCCCCGGTAGGCCTCCTTCCCGACGAAGGCGATCGCCCCCGGGCGCAACTCCTCGGCCAGCCGCTCCAGACGGACGGCGGAGTCCGCGAAGTCGGCCCGGCGGAGATCGGACGAGCCCGGAGTCGTCCGGAGTGCCGCGTTCGTCACGCCGTACCCGAGCCGGAGCAGCTCGAGCTGCTCCTCCGGCGCGAGCTGCCTCGGCGTGAAGCCCGCCCGATGGAGCAGACGCCAGAAGTCGTTCCGTGGATTGGCGAAGTGCAGCCCGGCGGCGGCCGAGACGCGCCCGGGGTTGATGCCGCAGAAGACGCACTCGAGCCCCGGCCCGAGCACATCGCGAAGCGCGCTCGCCGGTGCCGGGCCGCCTGCCGCGCACACGCCGGGGAGGCTACCGGGAGGCGCCGCGGCTACGGTGCGCCCGTGACCGTGCAGGCGAAGCGCTTCGAGTACGCAGTCGGCATCGATCGCGCCGGGAGGATGAGCGCCGAGGGCGGTGCGCTGCTCGAGCCGGCGCGGGCCTGGACGGCGGACCACCTGCTCCTGGCGGCGCTCGCGCGCTGCTCGATCGAGAGCCTGCGCTACCACGCGGGCAACGCCGGGATCGACCTCGTCGCTGCGGCGACGGCCGAGGGCGCGGTGACCAGACGGGAGTCGGACGGACGCTACGCCTTCGTCGAGATCCGCTGCTCGATCGAGGTCGAGCTCGAGCCGGAGCCCGACGACCTCGCCGCGCTGCTCGCACGCGCCGAGCGCGACTGCTTCGTCGGGGCCTCCCTGACGGTGAAGCCGGAATACCGCTGGCGCGTCGTGGGTGCCGGCGCCGGCTGATCAGCGCTCGAGCGGAGCCATGGTCAGGCCGTAGTCGCCGAGCTGCGTCCAGTAGTGCTCCGCGGCCTCCTTGTGCCCCGACCAGACGATCGCCTGCCCGCTGCGGTGGATGCGATTCGCGAGGGCCATGCCTCGCCCGTAGTCGACCCCCGGGACGACCTGCGCGAGCGCGAAGGCGACCCCCTCGAACGTGTTGTGGTCGTCGTTCAGCACGATCACGCGCCAGACCTCGTCGAGGCCCCCTCCGGAGCCGCGGCCCAGGCGCTCGCGCGGGGGAGTTCGGGTTGCGGGCGACACGGCGTCATTGCAGCAGCTTTCGCGTCGAAGCGCGAGGGCCGGGCCGACCTGCTGAGATACTCCGGGCTCGATGAGCGCGCTCGCACTCGACGTCGCCTCCGTCCGCGCCCGCTTCAGCGCGCTCCAGCGCGACCTCGTCTTCTTCGACGGACCCGGCGGCACCCAGTGCCCCGACGAGGTGATCGACGCGATCGCGGGCTACCTGCGCGGGTCGAACGCGAACGTCGGCGGTCACTACGAGACGAGCCGGCAGACCGAGGCACTGATCGCCGACGCGCGCCTCGCGGCCGCCGAGTGGATGCGCTGCGGCCCCGACGAGGTCGCCTTCGGCGCGAACATGACGACGCTCAACTTCATGCTCTCGCGCACCGTCGCACGGGAGCTCTCGCCGGGTGACGAGATCGTGGTCACCCGGCTCGACCACGACGGCAACGTCTCGCCCTGGCTCGAGCTCGCGCGGGACCGCGAGCTCACGGTGCGCTTCGCGGACATCACCGACGGCTGCGCGCTCGACCTGGACGACCTCCGGGAGCAGCTCTCCGAGCGGACGAAGATCGTCGCCTTCCCCGTCGCCTCGAACGCGGTCGGCACGCTCGTCGACGCAGCGCGGGTGGCCGAGCTCGCGCACGAGGTGGGTGCGCTCGCGTGGGCCGACGCCGTCCACTTCGCGCCCCACGGGCCGATCGACGTGACCGCGTGGGACGTCGACGTGCTCCTGAACAGTCCGTACAAGTACTGCGGGCCGCACATGGGGCTCATGTACGCGAAGCGCGAGTTGCTCGAGCGCTGGCGCCCGTACAAGGTGCGCCCGGCCGCCGAGGAGCCGCCCGGCCACCGCTTCGAGACGGGGACGATGCAGCACGAGCTCCTCGCGGGCTTCGTCGCCGCCGTCGACTACTTCCACTCGCTCGGCTGGGACGCCGTCGTGCGTCACGAGCGAGAGCTCGGCGAGCGCTTCCTCGCGGGCCTGCCGGAGCGCTGCACGCTGCTCGGACCCCCGACGATGGACGGGCGCGTGCCCACCTTCGCCTTCACGGTCGAGGGCCTCTCGCCGGAGGCGGTCGCGACGCGCCTCGGCGAGCACGGGCTCGCGGTCTGGCACGGCGACTACTACGCGGTCGAGGTGATGCGACGGCTCGGGCTCGACGACGGCGCCGTTCGCGCCGGGATCGTGCACTACAACACGGCCGAGGAGGTCGACCGCCTGCTCGCGGCGCTCGCCGGGCTGTGAAGCTCCTCGTCCTCGGCGGGACGAAGTTCCTCGGACGGGCCGTGGTCGAGGCGGCGCTCGCCCGCGGCCACGAGCTCACCCTCTTCAACCGCGGCGAGACGAATCCGACGCTCTTCCCGGAGGCGGAGCGGCTGCGGGGCGACCGTGACGGCGACCTCTCCGCGCTCGAGGGCCGCGGCTGGGACGCCGTGGTCGACCCGTCGGGCTACGTGCCGCGCCTCGTCCGCGCGTCGGCCGAGCTCCTGCGCGGGGCCGTCGAGCACTACACGTTCGTCTCGAGCGTCTCGGTGTACCGCGACTTCTCGGCCCCGGCCTACGACGAGAGCGCGCCCGTGGCCGAGCTCGCGGATCCCGAGACGGAGGACGTACGGGAGTCCTACGGGGCCCTCAAGGCGCTGTGCGAGCGCGTCGTCGACGACGTCTTTCCCGGTCGGAGCGCGAACGTGCGCGCCGGACTGATCGTCGGGCCACACGATCCGACCGGCCGCTTCACCTACTGGCCGAGGCGCATCGCGGCAGGCGGACGCGTGCTCGCCCCCGCACCGGCCGAGCGGCAGGTGCAGCTCATCGAAGCGCGCGACCTCGGCGACTGGATTGTGCGCCTGGCGGAGGGGCGCGTCGCCGGCACCTTCAACGCGACGGGGCCGCTTCCGCGCGCCACCTTCGGGGATCTGCTCGAGACCTGCCGACGGGCGAGCGACAGTGACGCGGAGATCGTCTGGGTGGACGAGGCGTTCCTGCTCGAGCACGAGGTCGGCGAGTGGATGGAGCTTCCGCTCTGGCTGCCGGCGAGCGACGAGGGCGTGCGCCACATGCAGACCGCCGACGTGTCGCGCGCCGTGGCCGCCGGGCTCTCCTTCCGGCCGCTCGCGGAGACCGTCCGGGACACGCTCGCGTGGGCCGAGGCCGAGAGCGGCACGGCCGGCGTCGGCGTGGACGGCGTCGGCCTCGAGCCGGAGCGAGAGCGAGGGCTGCTCGCGGCCTGGGCCGCTACGGGCGCCAGCTAGGGGCGCCGGCGGGCTCCCTCGACGACAGGAGCGCCGGCTCGCCGCCCGCTGCCGGGGCGACGAAGACCCGGGGTTGCTCCCGCGCGCTGCCTGCGGTGGAGAGGAACGCGATCTCCGTCCCGTCGGGCGACCAGTCGGGTCGCGTGTCGGCCGCGCCCGGCGAGGACGTGACCTGCACGCGGCCCCCGCCGCTCACCTCGCTCGTGAAGATCTCGCCGCCGAGGGAGAGGGCGAAGCGCTGACCGTCCGGCGACCAGTCGGGCCCCGACCCGGCGGTGACGGAGCGCTTCGCCGTGCCGTCGGGATTCATCGTGTGGACGAGCGGCCGAGCGGCGCGCGTGCTCGTGCTCGTGAAGGCCCAGGCGATCCGCCTGCCGTTCGGCGCCCAGTCGGGCTCGAGATCCTGGCCACGGTTCCAGGTCAGCCGCCGCAGCCCGCGTCCATCGGCCCCGACGACGAAGATTTCCTCGCGGAAGCCTTGCACCGTGCGGACGAAGACGAGGCGCCGCCCGTCCGGCGACCAGGCCGGCTGCACGTCGAGGGCGGGCGAGCGCGTGACGCGCCGCAGGCCGCGTCCGTCGGCTCCGACGACGTAGATGCCGCCGCCCCGCACGCTCGAGAAGGCCAGCCGGCGCCCGTCCGGCGACCAGGCGGGCGACGCAGCGTCGAGCGAGGGCGAGAGCGCCCGCTCGCCCGAGCCGTCCACCTCGCCCAGGTAGAGGCGTCCTGCCTGGTCGAGCGCGACCGTGTCCACCGACGCGCCGGGCAGGGCGCCGCCGGGCAGGCCCAGGGCCAGGGAGACAGCCGTCAGCGCGACGAGGCGCATGGAACGAGCCTAGGCCCGGCGTGTGAAGATTCCGCCGGTGGCCGGAAAGGATTTCTCGGGCACGCCGCTCTCGAGCAAGCTCGGCGCGAAGCCGGGAGCCGGCGTCGTCGTCTTCTTCACGACCGACCGCGCCGAGCTCGAGCGCCGGCTGCCCGCGCTCAAAGCGGCCCTCGACCCCGCCGACGGGCTCTGGATCGCCTGGCCGAAGCGGGCGGCGCAGCTCGAGGGCGACCTCTCGTTCGAGGCGGTGCAGGGGCTCGGCCTCGCGGCGGGCCTCGTCGACAACAAATCCTGCTCGATCGACGAGCGCTGGCAGGCCCTCCGCTTCGTCTACCGGCTCAGCGATAGACCGCCCGCGCCCGCGCCCAGCGCGCGTCGTCGCGCCTGATCCTGTCGGGATCGACGCCGCGCGCCTGCGCCAGGTCGACGGTCAGGAGCTGGAAGCGGACGACGTCGGCCACCGGATGCACGCTCGGCACGAGCGTGACGTCGCAGCCGAGCTCGCGGAGGGCCGAGGCGGCGTCGTGAGCCCGCTCGGCGGCGCGGCCCTCGCCCTCGAGGAGGAAGCAGCGGACGTGCTCGTCGACCGCCGCCAGGTGCCCGTGCAGGAGCTGCTCGGTGTGATGGGCCTCCGCGGCGACGAAGGCGCCCTCGCGCAGCTTGAGCGCCGCCTCCTGCGCCGTCGGCCAGTCGCGGCCGGCCCCCGCGACGAGCCAGCGCTCGTGCCCGGAAACGGGATCGGCGAGCTCGAGCGCTGCCTCGACGGCGTCCGCGAGCCACTCGACGTCCTCCCCGCGCAGGGCGGCGAGCGCCGCGACGGCGCAGGTGTAGCTCGCCGTGTGGCACCAGCTCCGCTCGACCTCGGGCGTCGCCTGGATCACCTCGTCGCAGAGCTCGGCGAGCGGGCTCTGCGGCGCTCCCGTGACGAGCCAGCGAGGCCCCCCGAAGGCGCGCGCCGCCTCGAGGGTCGACGGGGTGGTGCCCTCGTGGCTGACGAGGACGAGCAGGTCGGCGCTCGGCGGAGCGAGCACCGCCTCGAGCGCCTGGACCGCCTCGCCGCCGGTCTGGGCGGCGTGAAACGAGGTGCCGCAGCCCGTGTAGAGGACACGACCGTCGGGCAGGCGCAGGTCGCGCGGCACCTGCCGCAGCCAGTCGGGTTGAGCCCGGATCGCAGCGCGCGTCAGGTTCCCGGCGGCCACGGTCACCCTCTATAGCATCGGCCGGGTGGAGGGCTTCCCCTTCGTCCACGAGGAGGTCGTCCGCTGGCGCGACCTCGACTCGTTCGGCCACGTCAACAATGCCGTCTACCTGACGTACCTCGAGCAGTCCCGCTTCGCCTACCTCGAGCACCTCGGCCTCGTCCGTGAGCAGGCGGACATGGCGATGATCCTCGCGCGGGTCGAGATCGACTTCCGCTCGCCGCTCGCCGCGGGCGAGCGCTTCGGCGTCGGGGTCCGCCCGGCGCGCATCGGGACGAAGAGCTTCGCGCTCGAGCACGAGCTGCGCTCCGGCGAGCGCCTGGTCGCGAGCGCCAGAGGCGTGCTCGTCGGCTACGACTACGGTAGCGGCGAGACCGTCGCGATCCCGGAGCCCTGGAGGAAAACCCTCAGCGCATGACGCACGTCTACGAGCGCAGCCGGCTCTCGAACGGCGCCCGCGTCCTGACGGCGCCGATGCCCCACGCCCAGTCGACCTCCTGCGTCGTCATGCTCGCGGCGGGCTCACGCTACGAGGAGCGCGAGTCGAGCGGCATCGCCCACTTCGCCGAGCACATGTTCTTCAAGGGCACCGAGCGACGCCCCCGCTCGCGCGACATCACGAGCGAGATCGACGCGATCGGCGGCGAGTTCAACGCGTTCACCGGCAAGGAGTACACGGGCTACTACGTGCGCTGCGGCGCCGAGACCCGCGACATCGCTCTCGACGTGCTCGCCGACATGCTGCGCCACTCGAAGTTCGAGCCGGAGGAGATCGAGCGCGAGAAGGGCGTGATCGTCGAGGAGATGAACATGTACTTCGACACTCCGCGCGACTTCATCGGCGGGGTCTACGACGAGCTGCTCTACGGCGACCAGCCGCTCGGCCGGGACATCATCGGCACGAAGGAGACCGTCCGCGCCGCGACGCGGGAGACCTTCACCTCCTACCTCGACCGCTGGTACAAGCCGGAGCGGATGGTCGTCGGCGTCGGCGGCAGGATCGAGGGAGACCTGATCGCCCGGCTCGAGGAGCTGCTCGGCGACGTGCCGGCCGGCGACACTCCGGCGGCGACGGCCTTCGAGCCGCCCGGGGACGGGGCCCCGCGCGTGCGCGTCGCGACGAAGGCCTCCGACCAGGCGCACCTCTGCCTGGGCGTCCGCAGCCACCCGCTCACGCACCCCGACCGCTACGTGCTCCAGTTGCTGACGACGGTGCTCGGCGGGGGCATGTCGTCCCGTCTCTTCACAGAGGTGCGCGAGCGGCGCGGTCTCGCCTACTACGTGTTCGGGCTGAACAACGCCTACACCGACGCCGGCTCCCTCTACGCCCAGGCGGGCGTGGACATCAACCGCATCGACGAGGCGGTCACGACGATCGTCGCCGAGCTGCACAAGCTGG
Source organism: Actinomycetota bacterium (assembly GCA_013696185.1). Lineage (GTDB taxonomy): Bacteria > Actinomycetota > Thermoleophilia > Gaiellales > Gaiellaceae > JACCZA01. Next base: position 226 of record JACCZA010000186.1, on the reverse strand, counting down.
CCGAGGAGCCGGTCCCGGCCGACGAGCTCGAGAAGGCGCGCAGCTCGGCGAAGGGACGCTTCGCCCTCCAGCTCGAGAGCCCGCACGGCACGATCATGTTCGGCCTGCGCCGCGAGGTGCTGGAGGGTCGGGCGACCGAGCCCGCCGAGGTGCAGGCCGCGCTCGACACGGTCACGGCGGAGGACGTCCAGCGGGTCGCGCAGCAGGTGATCGGCGCCCGCGGGCT
>JACCZA010000185.1 GCA_013696185.1 Actinomycetota bacterium | reverse complement strand
CTCTCGGGCGACGCGAAGAACTGGCTGTTGATCAAGAAGCGGGACCAGTCGCGTCCCGGGCCGCGCGAGCGGTCCCGCTACGCGCCGATGCTGGCGATGCTGGCCGAGCGCGTCCCGACCGGCCCCGACTGGCTCTTCGAGGTGAAGTGGGACGGCTACCGCTCGATCGTCACGCTCACAGGCGGCGAGGTCGCGCTCACGAGTCGCCAGGGCAACGACCTGACCGGGCGCTTTCCCGTCGTGGCCCGGGAGGTCGAGCAGGCGCTGAAGACGACCGACTGCGTGCTCGACGGCGAGGTCTGCGCGCTCGACGAGCGGGGGCGCTCGAGCTTCTCGGCGATGCAGCAGGACGCACCCGGGACGCGGTATGTCCTCTACGCCTTCGACCTGCTCGAGGTGGAGGGCTCCCCGACGGTCGACCTGCCGCTGCACGAGCGCCGCCGCCGGCTCGAGGAGCTGCTCGACCGGCGCAACGAGACCGTGCGCTTCTCCGAGGCGTTCGAGGACGGCGAGGCCCTGCTCGAGGCCGCCGCCGAGCAGGGCCTCGAGGGCGTGATCGCGAAACGCGTCGACTCGCGCTACCTGCCCGGCCGGCGTGCGCGCGACTGGCTCAAGGTGAAGACGCACGACGAGCAGGAGTTCCTGATCGCCGGCTACACGAGGGGCCAGGGCAGTCGCTCGGCGAGCTTCGGCTCGCTCGTCCTCGCGGTGCGCGACGAGCCGGGCGGGCTCCGCTACGTCGGCAACTGCGGCACCGGCTTCGGCGCGCAGGAGATCGAGCGCCTCCTCGGCTTGCTGCGCCCGCTCGAGCGGGCGACCTCACCCTTCTCCCCCGTGCCGAAGATGCCCAAGGTGCGCAAGGCGGACGTCGTCTGGGTCGAGCCGGAGCTCGTCTGCCAGGTGGAGTTCGCGGAGTGGACGCACGACGGCCGCCTGCGTGCTCCGTCGTACCGGGGCCTGCGCGACGACAAGCGGCCGGACGAGGTCGTGCGCGAGCGAGCGACGCCCCCGCCCGAGCCCCTCCCGCCCGAGCTCCGCCACGGCGGCCGCGTGCTCAAGCTGTCCAACCTGGGCAAGGCCTTCTGGCCCGAGGAGGGGATCACGAAGGGCGACCTCCTCGCCTACTACCGCGCGGTCGCGCCCGTCCTCGTGCCGCACCTGCGCCAGCGGCCCTTCACGATGAAGCGCTACCCCGACGGCTGGGCAGGTCCGCACTTCTTCCAGAAGGACGCGCCGAAGCACATGCCCGACTGGATCAAGCGTCAGGCCTACATCTCGACCTCGCGCGCCAGCCGCGAGAAGCGGGTGATCGACTATCCGCTCGTGAACGACGAGCTGGCCCTGCTCTGGATGGTCAACGCCGGCTGCATCGACCTGAACGTCTGGTACTCGCGGATCGACAAGCCCGAGCGGCCCGACTGGGTGCTCTTCGACCTCGATCCCTCCCCCGACGTCGGCTTCGCCGAGACGATCGAGGTCGCGCTGCTCGTGAAGACCGCCCTCGACGCCGTCGGGCTCGCGAGCTTCCCGAAGACGAGCGGCTCGGAGGGGATCCACATTCTCGTCCCGCTCGCGCGCCGACATACCTACGACGAGACGCGCTCCTTCTCGGAGATCGTCGCCGGCGCGATCGCGCGCACGCATCCGGGCCTCGCGACGACGGAGTGGTCGAAGGCGAAGCGGCGCGGCGTGCTGATCGACGCCAACCAGAACGGTGAGGGCAAGACGATCGCCTCGGTCTACTCGGTGCGACCGAAGGCCGGGGCGCCCGTGTCGACGCCGCTGCGCTGGGAGGAGGTGCGAGCGGGGCTCGACCCCGGCGCGTTCACGATGCAGGCGGTGCTCGAGCGGGTCGAGCGGGAGGGCGACCTCTACGCGGGCGTGCTTACGACGAGGCAGTCGCTCGGACCGGCGCTCAGAGCGCTCGGCTAGCCCCCGCCCCCGGGGCTCACCCGTCACCGAGCGGTCGCCGCTCGCCGAGGGAGCCGAGCTCGACGATGTCCCGCTTGAAGAAGAGGGCGACGGTCCAGTCGGCGACGACCCGGAGCTTCCGCGAGAGGAGCGGTAGCTGGTAGAGGTGGTACGACCGCGTCACGAACCAGCCGGGGAAGCCGCGGACACGCAGGCCGAGGACGTCTGCGATCCCGCGGTGGCGCCCGAGCGTCGCCACCTGGCCGAGCATGCGGTAGCGGTAGGGGCGAGCCTCGCCGCGGATGTTCTTCGCGAGGCGCCGCGCCTGCCTCAGCGCGTGCTGGCAGGTGGGCGGATCGGGGTGCTCGGGCGTCGCGCGATTCGGCACGCGCGCGCAGTCCCCGAGCGCCCAGACGCGCTCGAGGCCGTCGACTCGGAGCGTCTCGTCGACGGGCACGAGGCCGCGCTCGTCGACGGGGAGCCCGAGCTCCGCCAGGAGCGGGCTCGGGCGCACGCCCGCGGTCCACACGAGCGTGCTGGTGGGCAGCACGTCGCCGTCGGAGAGCCGAACCGCCTGCTCCCCGACCTCCTCGAGCGTCGTCGCGACGCGGATGTCGACGCCGCGGCGGGCGAGCTGGGCCGCCGCGTACTCCCCGAGCCGGGCCGGGATCTCCGACAGGATCTTCGGGGCCGCGTCGACGAGCACCCAGTGCTGGCGCTCGTGCCGGAGCGTGGGGTAGTAGCGCAGGGCGTCCCGGACGAGGTCCGAGAGCTCGGCGAGCGCCTCCACGCCCGCGTAGCCCGCCCCGACGAAGACGAAGGTGAGCTCCCGCCGCCGGCGGGCCTCGTCCGCCGCCGCGGCGGCCGCCTCGAGCCGGCGCAATACGTGGTTGCGCAGGTGGATCGCGTCGGAGAGCGACTTGAAGCCGAGGCCGTAGCGCGCGAGACCCGGGATCGGCAGCGTGCGCACGACGGCCCCGAGTGCGACCACGAGGTGCTCGTAGGCGAGCCAGTGGACGTCCTCGCCGGCGTGGATCTCCACGCGGCGGCCCTCGACGTCGTGGGCCGCCGCGCGGCCGAGCACGACCTCCGCGTGGCGGCACATGACCCGCAGGGGGACGACGACGTGACGCGGCTCGAGCGTGCCCGACGCGGCCTCGGGGAGGAGCGGCGTGTAGAGCATGAAGCTCTCGGGACTGACGACCGTTGCCCCGTGCCGCCCGAGCAGCTTCGCGACGTAGCCTCCGGCGAAGCCGCCGCCCAGGACGAGAACGCCTCCACGCGCGGACCGCTCCATCCGAGCTCTTCTACCATCCGGAGCGTGCCGGCTCTCCAGGTCGCGGTGATCGGCAGCGGAGCCGGGCACGAGCGGACCGCGCAGGAGGTCGGGCGCCTGCTGGCCGAGCGCGGCTGCACGCTCGTCTGCGGGGGCCTCGGCGAGGTGATGGCCGCGGCCGCGCGCGGTGCGAAGGCGGCGGGCGGGACGACGATCGGCATCCTCCCCGGCGAGTCTCGGGAGGCGGCGAGCCCGTGGATCGACCACGTGGTCGTCACCGGCATCGGGCACGCGCGGAACCTCGCCGTCGTGGCCTCGGGGGACGCCGTGATCGCGGTCGGCGGCAGCTGGGGGACGCTGGCCGAGATCGGCTTCGCCATGCGCCTCGGCCGTCCGGTCGTGCTCCTCGAGGGCGGATGGCGGCTGGACGGTGTCGAGCGCGCAGCGACGGCGCGCGAGGCGGTCGACCGCGCGCTCGCGCCTCTACGCGCGTAGGAGCGGTCGGGTCAGGCACGTCGGCCCGCCGTCGCCCTTGCGCGAGAGCTCCTCGCCGCGGTAGACCCGCACGTCAACGCCGGCCGCCTCCAGCCGGCGGCGCGTCGCGGGGTTGCCGCCGAGTGCGAGCGCGACCCGCGGCGCCAGTGCGAGCACGTTGCAGCCGAGCGAGTCGAACTCGCCGGCAGCCACCTCGACGAGCTCGACGCCGCGCTCCTCGAGCAGCTCGACCAGGCGCACGGGCAGGAGGGGCAGGTGGACGAGCGCGAGGTCGTCCGCGAGCGGGCTGATCAGCGAGAGGAGGTGCAGCACCTCGCCGCGTCCGTGCAGGTGCGGAAGGTCGAAGGCGAGCACGTCGACGCCGGGGAGCGCCTGCTCGAGGGCGGAGATCCCCGCGTCGCTCGTGCGGTAGCCGCGGCCGACGAGCAGGGTGCGCTCGTCGAGCCAGAGCGTGTCGCCGCCCTCCGCGCAGGCGGGTGCCTCGAGCCGAGCGGCCACCGGCACGCCCGCTGCCTCCAGGTCGGCCTCGAGGAGCTCGACCTCGCTCCGTCGGCCCTCCTTGCCCGGGCGCAGGAGGATCGAGCCGCTGTCGCAGACGAGTGCCGGGTCGTAGACGTAGACGGCGTCCGGGTTTCCGTCCGCCGGATCGGCGACGATGACTTCCGCGCCGGCGGCGGCGAGCGCCTGGCAGAGGCCCTCGTGCTCGGCGCCGAGCAGGATCGGATCGGGCTCGGCACGCCACCCGTAGTCACGCCAGCGCGACATCTCGCCCGGCTGCCGGACGAGCACGCGGCGCAGCGGCGCGGTCATGCTCTGCGCCCCGTAGCCGCTCACGCCGGCGATTCTAGGGCCGCCGGCCCTCGCTTTCGGGGGAGCCGAGATCGACACCTATGCCGCGACCATGCGCTCGAGCAAGAGCAGCGCGCCCGCCTTGTCGAGCAGCTCGTTCAGGTTGCCGCACTTCGGCGACTGCACGCAGGAGGGACAGCCGCTCTCACAGGGGCAGCGTGCGAGCAGCCTCCTCGTATCGCCGACCCAGCCCTCGAAGCTCTCGAACCCGCGCTCGGCGATGCCGACGCCGCCCGGGTGGCCGTCGTAGACGAAGACCGTGGGACGGCCGGTTTGCGGATGGATGTTCGTCGAGAGCCCGCCGATGTCCCAGCGGTCGCACATCGCCCTGAGCGGCAGCATCGCGATCATTGCGTGCTCCGCGGCGTGGAGCGTGCCGATCAGCCGAGGCATCCGCTCGACGCCCGCGAGCTGGTCCGGCTCGGGCAGGTACCAGATCGCCTCGGTCTCGAACGTCGTCTCGGGCAGGTCGAGCGGGATCGTGTCGAGCGTCGAGCCGTCCCGGACCGCCTTGCGCTGGTAGGCGACCACCTGCTCGCTGACGGATACCTCGCCGAGGTGCAGCTCGAGGCCGGCCCGCCGCTCGACCCGCCGGTGGGCGAGGATCGTCGTCATCGTCTCGCGCTTGGTCTGCGTGTAGTAGTCCCCCGCGGGGAACGGCGCGACGAGCGCTGTCCGGCCGTCCAGGTCGAGCGCGCCGACGAGGTAGGCCTCGCCGGCGTGCAGGTAGACGGCGCCCTCGTGCACCGTCGTGTACGCGCGCTCCCGCTCGACGAGCCCGAGGAGCGAGCCCGTGGAGGCGTCGACCACCGTGAACGGGTCGATGCCGGCCGAGCGGAGGGCGACGCGGGCGGCCGGGTAGTCGCGTCCGCCCCAGACGAAGCCGGCCGGCGTCCGCTCGAGCTCGGGCAGGAGCGCGGCCCGTTCGAGGGCGGCGTCGCCGAGCGTCTCCCGGTCGGCCTCGTCGAGCGGCGCCTCGAAGGCTGCCGAGCGCACGTGCCCGTCGAGAATGCGCGGGTTCGTCCCGTCCAGGATCGCCGCCTCGACGCTGCGCTCGAGGAGCGCCTCCGGCTCGCGCATGAAGTACTGGTCGAGCGCGTCCTCGGTCGCGACGAGGACGGCGAGACCGTGTCCCCGCCGGCCGGCGCGGCCCCATTGCTGGCGCAGGGAGGCGACCGTCCCGGGAAAGCCCACCGAGATGGCGCAGTCGAGCAGGCCGATGTCGATCCCGAGCTCGAGCGCATTCGTCGTGCTCACCCCGAGCAGCTCGCCGCTGACGAGGCGCTCCTCGATCCGGCGGCGCTGCGCGGGCGTGTAGCCGGCTCGGTACGGCGACAGGCGCGAGGCGTCGCCGAGCCGCTGCGCGGTAAAGCGGTG
>JACCZA010000177.1 GCA_013696185.1 Actinomycetota bacterium | reverse complement strand
CCGCGATCCCGAGCGCTCGACAGACGGCCAGCGTCCCGCCGACGGTCGTCGCCCCGAGCGCACCCTGGACGGCGCAGGCGGCGAGATCCCTCGGACCGACCTTGCGCGCGGTCGCCCCCGCCGAGGCGAAGCGCTGCAGCTCCGCCTCGGTGAGTCCCACGCGCACCCGCCCGTCGAGTACGCCGACCGTCGCGGGCACCGCTCCGGCGGCGCGCACGCGCCGCTCCGACTCGAGCGCCACCTCCGCGCCCTCGGGTGCGGGAAAGCCGTGGGCGACGAGAGTCGTCTCGAGGGCGACGATCGCCCGGCCCCGTGCGAGCGCCTCAGCGACCTCCTCCGACACGCTCAGGACGTCGTTCACGGCATCGCCCCGAGCTGCGAGACGCAGCGTGCCGCCGCCTCGAGCCCGAGCTCGGGGCCGGCGAGCAGGAAGCCGGCCGCGAAGGCATCGCCCGCGCCGGTCGCATCGGCGAGGACGGCAGCGAGGGCCGGATACTCCCGCTCGTCGCCGCCGCGGCGGACGAGGCACCCGCGCTCGCCGCGCTTCACGACCACGGTCTCCGCCGCGAAGGGCCCCACGAGCTCCGCCTCCGCCTCGGTGGCGAAGACGATCGACGGGCGGACACGGTCGAGCAGATCCCGGAACGCCTGGACGCCCGCCTCCGTGACGGCGGCTGTCGAGGAGACGTCGACGCTCACGCTCGAGACGAGGGCACACGCGGCGAGCGCGGTCTCCGAGAGCGGGGGGCGAAGGAGGCTGTAGCCCGGGAGGTGCAGGTGGTCGCAACCCTCGAGCCAGGCGGTGTCGAGCTCGGCCGGCGCGAAGCTCGTGCCGACACCGCGGTCGCTCAGCATGGCTCTCCGCCCGTCGGGCGTCGCGAGCGAGACGACCGTGCCCGTGCCACTCCGCTCGACCGGCCCCGCGAGCTCCACGCCGCGCCGCTCCACCTCCCCGGCGAGGAGCCTCCCCGCCGGATCGTCCGCCCGCTTGCCGACGAAGCGCCCGCGACCGCCGAGTGCCGCGACCCAGGCGGCGACGTTCGCCGCCTGCCCGCCCGCACCCACACGGGTGCGCCCGTACGTGTCGGTGTGCGGGGCGATGGGGCCGCCGAGCTGCACGACCACGTCGAGCAGCAGATCCCCGAGCGCGCAGATGCGAGTTGGCCCGGCCACCCTAAGATGCTCGCATGGAAGGTCGCGACGGGCGCGAGCGGCTGCGCTCCTTCTTGATCGGCGGGCTGGTGGGCGCATCCGCCGTCCTCGCGACCGCCCGGCGCAAGCGCCCCGCGCGGGGCCGGCACGAGAGGCCCACGGGCCTGGCGGCCTTCGAGGGGGCGCCGTGCTACCGCGAGACGGTCGAGCGGGAGCGCGAAGGTCCCCTGTAGTCGAGCAGGCGCGCCGCCCGGCTGATCGTCTGGAAGTTCACGGCAGCGTCGCCGATCCCCAGCGAGTGCCCCGCGATGAGCGCGGCCGCCGCGCTGCGCAGGTAGCCCGAGGGGGTCAGCGTCCGGCCCCTCGTGCGGACGAGGAGGTAGGGGCCGAACACGCGCGCCTCGTAGGTGGTTGCAGGACGCGGCAGCCGCAGCGGGATCACGAGTCGTCGCACGCTGTTGTTCGTGTCGTAGGCGTCGAACAGCCAGACGCCGCGACCGAGCGCTCGCCCGGCATCGCGCAGCGCCTCGGCGGCGAGCCTGCCGTCGGCGCGCGGCAGGACCACCCGGCCCGAGCGGCCCTGCGCGGCCCAGGCCTCGAGGAAGGCGGGCTCGTAGCCGAGGTAGACGTCGTCGGGGCGAGCGGTCTCGGCGAGCCACGAGGACAGGTCCTGTCTCGCCTCGACCCGGGCGCTCGGGTCGCCGGAGAACAGGTCGGGCGTCCGCGTCCACGCCCACGCCACCTCGGTGCCGACCAGGAGCGCCGTAATGGCGGCCGCGAGGGCGAGGCGGCGGCGTCCGATCCCGACGATGCCGGTCGCGACGATCGTCGCGAAGAACGGGAGCGCGAAGATCAGGTGCCGGGTCTCGGGCGAGGCGGTGCTGCCGAGGCGGGCGAGGAGGAGCGAGAGCGTCGGCGTCGCGAACGTCGCGACGACGAGGAGCGCGCTCCGCGGCCGCAGGCGGCCGAGCCGCCAGAGGCCGAGCCCGGCGAGAGCCAGCACGGGGACGAGGACGGGACTCCAGCCCGCCGAGAAGTCCCCGGCGACGCGCGCGAGGTAGGCGAGCACGGGCCCGGGGGCGCCGAGCTTCGCGCCTCCGCCTCCGACGCCGACGTCGAAGCGGCCGGCGAGCACCAGGTCCGCGTACCAGAACGGCCCGCCCAGCACGGCGACCGCAGCGAGCGCCACGAGCCCCTCGCGGACTCTCGTCCGTGCGAGGGCGACGAAGAGGGTCTGCGAGCCGAGCACGAGCGCGCCGTAGGGATGCGTCCCGAGCGTGAGCAGGATCGCGGCGACCCAGAGCCCCCAGCGGCGCTTGCCCCCGCGGTCGACGGCGGCGAGGAGCGCGAGGAAGGAGAGCGCGCTCGTGCAGAGGAACAGGCTGTACATCCGCCCGTAGATCCCGTGGAA
>JACCZA010000054.1 GCA_013696185.1 Actinomycetota bacterium | reverse complement strand
GGCCCCCCTTCCCTGACAGAGCACGCTGCTCGGACGACTGACTGGCCTCCCGGGCGAGTGAATCGCCCTCCGGCCTACGACTCCTCGCGTTGCTCGGACACCGAAAGGCGAAAGGCGTTCGCCTCGTTAGGTCACCTCGGGAGGGGGGTGTGGGGGGAACCGTCAGGTTCCCCTCCACCGCTCCCCTCAGGGGACGCTGTTCGCAGGGAGCACAGCTTCGAGCTCAGCGCAGGCGTGCTCTTGGGGCGAAGGGCGACTTGCTCGCCCGGGAGCCCACCCAGATGTCAGAATCCGTGACTCGAACCGCCTGGAAGAGCGAAGCTCTTCCAGGCGATCACACGAGCGGGGAGGCCCATGGCACTGCGTGTAGGCATCAACGGCTTCGGCCGTATCGGGCGCAACTTCTTTCGCGCGCACCTCGAGCGCGGCGCGGACATCGAGATCGTCGCCGCGAACGACCTCGGCGATGCGAAGACGATGGCGCACCTGCTCCAGTACGACTCCGTGCTCGGGCGCTTCGACGGGAAGGTCGAGCTGCACGACGGGTCGATCAGGGCGGGGGACGACGAGTTCCAGCTGCTCTCAGTGCGGGAGCCGAAGGACCTGCCCTGGGGCGACCTCGGGGTCGACGTGGTGGTCGAGTCGACGGGCTTCTTCACGAAGCGCGAGGGCGCGCAGCAGCACCTCGACGCGGGCGCGAAGAAGGTCGTGATCTCGGCGCCCGCGACGAACCCCGACGTCACGGTCGTGCTCGGCGTCAACGACGGCGACTACGACGAGGGCGCCCACCACATCGTCTCGAACGCGTCCTGCACGACGAACTGCGTCGCGCCCATGGCGAAGGTGCTCCACGACGCCTTCACGATCGAGCAGGGGTTCATGACCACCGTGCACGCCTACACGAACGACCAGCGGGTGCTCGACCTCCCGCACAGCGACCTGCGCCGAGCGCGCGCGGCGGCGATCAACGTCATCCCGACCTCGACCGGTGCGGCCCGCGCGATCGGGCTCGTCCTGCCCGAGCTCGAGGGCAAGGTGGACGGGATGTCGCTGCGCGCTCCCGTTCCCACCGGCTCGATCGTCGACCTCGTCGTCCGCGTCGGGCGCGAGACCTCCGTCGAGGAGGTGAACGAGACGTTTCGTGCCGCTGCCGACACGGGGCCGCTCGACGGGATCCTCCAGTACTCGACGGACCCGCTCGTCTCGACGGACGTCGTCCACTCGCCGTACTCGTGCGTCCTCGACAGCGAGCTGACGATGGTGAACGGCAGGGCGGTGAAGGTGCTCGGCTGGTACGACAACGAGTGGGGGTACTCGTGCCGGCTGGTCGACCTCGTCGGGCGTCTGCTCTGAGCCCTCGCGGGTCGCGGCAGCCGGCGGGCCGATGAGGATGCCGCGCTCGGTCAGGGACGCGCCCGTAAAGGGCAAGCGCGTGCTCGTCCGCGCCGACCTGAACGTGCCGCTCGAGGACGGTCGCGTCGCGGACGACGCGCGGATCCGCGCCGCGGTGCCCACCCTCGAGCTCGTGCTCGAGCGCGGGGCCGACCACGTGACCGTCTGCTCCCATCTCGGCAGGCCGAAGGGGCCCGACCCCGCCTACGCGATCGAGCCGGTGCGCGAGCGCCTGCGGGAGCTCCTCGCCGACGAGCGGCTCGAGCTGCTCGAGAACACGCGCTTCGACCCAGAGGAGACGACGAACGGCGAGCGGCTCGCTCGCGAGCTCGCGCGACACGGGGACATCTACGTCAACGACGCCTTCGGTTCCGCCCACCGCGCGCACGCCTCGACCGAGGGCGTCGCACACCTGCTTCCCGCCTACGCGGGCCTCCTGCTCGAGCGCGAGCTGACCGAGCTCGGCAAGCTGCTCGGCGAGGTCGAGCGGCCGTTCGTCGCGATTGTGGGCGGGCTGAAGGTGGAGGACAAGATCGGCGTGCTGCGCTCGCTCTCCGAGCGGGCGGACACGCTGCTGATCGGCGGCAAGATGGCCGAGGAGCTCCGTGAGCGGAATCCCCTCGACGGACGGGTCGAGCTGCCCGTGGACGTCGTCGCCGCCGCGGAGCTCGCCGAGGATGCCGAGGCCCGCGAGGTCGCCGTCGACGCCGTCCCCGACGGCTGGCTCGGCCTCGATATCGGCACCGAGACCCGGCTGCGCTTCGCGGAGACGATCGCGGCGGCCGAGACGATCGTCTGGAACGGCCCGATGGGCGTGTTCGAGTGGCCACGCTTCGCCGGGGGCACGGAGGCGGTGGCCAGGGCGATCGCCGGGGCGGACGCCTTCTCCGTGGTCGGCGGCGGCGACTCCGTCCGGGCCGTGCGGGAGCTCGGCCTCGCCGACCGCATCTCCTGGGTCTCGACGGGAGGAGGGGCCACGCTGGAGCTGCTCGAGGGCAAGGAGCTGCCGGGCGTCGCGGCCATCCCGTCATGCTGATCGTCGGCAACTGGAAGATGTTCAAGACGGGGCTCGAGACCGCCTCCTTCTGCACGGAGCTGGCGCGCCGCGTGGACGGCTTGGACGGCGTCGACGTCGTCGTCTGCCCGGCCTACACCTCGCTCGACGAGGCGGTCGACGCGCTCGGTGGCACGAGCATCGCCGTCTACGCCCAGAACGCCCACTGGGACGCCGAAGGGGCCTACACGGGTGAGGTCTCCGCTCCCATGCTCGCCGAGCTCGGGGTGACCGGCTCGCTGGTCGCCCACTCGGAGCGGCGGCAGCTCTTCGCCGAGACGGACGAGAGCGCCGCACGCCGGATCGACGGCCTCCTCGGCGCCGGCCTGAGCGTGATCGCCTGCGTCGGGGAGACGGAGCGCGAGCGCGACGAGGGGCGGACGGAGGAGGTGCTCGAGCGGCAGGTGAGCGCGATCGCCGCGGCCGTGCCGCCCGAGGAGCGGGGCCGGCTCGTAATCGCCTACGAGCCGGTCTGGGCGATCGGCACGGGCGCGACCGCGAGCCCGGACCAGGCGCAGTCCGCACACGCCTTCATCCACCGGCTGCTGCAGGTGCCCGTGCTCTACGGCGGGTCGGTGAAGCCGGACAACGCGAGGGCGCTGCTCGAGCAGGGCGACGTCGACGGCGCCCTCGTGGGCGGCGCCTCGCTGGACGTGGAATCGTTCGGGCTGATTTGCGAGACGGCAGCGCGTATCCCCTCGTAGCGCTCGTCGTCCTCGACGGGTGGGGCTGCGCGCCGGCGGGGCCCGGGAACGCAGTCGAGCTGGCGGAGACGCCGGTCTTCGACCGGCTCTGGCGCTCCTGCCCGCACACGACGCTCGAGGCCTCCGGGGAGGCGGTCGGCCTGCCGGCGGGGCAGATGGGCAACTCCGAGGTCGGACACCTGACGATCGGCTCGGGCCGGGTACTCGACCAGGATCTGCAGCGCATCAACCGCTCGATCGCCGACGGCTCCTTCTACGAGAACGAGGCTCTCGTGGCGGCCTTCGCACGAGCCCGCGAGCGGGGCGCCAACGTCCACCTGCTCGGGCTCGTCTCCCACGGCGGCGTCCACTCCCACGTCGACCACCTGCGGGCGCTGCTCGAGCTGGGGGGGAGGCAGGGGATGGCGCAGCGGACGTACGTCCATGCCTTCACGGACGGGCGCGACGTCTCGCCGACCTCGGCCCAGGCGGACCTGGCCGAGCTGCCCGCCGACCGGATCGCGACGATCAGCGGGCGCCTCTACGCGATGGATCGCGACGAGCGCTGGGAGCGGACGGAGCGAGCCGTGGCCGCGATCGTCGCCCGCGAGGGCATCCACGGGGCCGATCCGGTCGGCGCCGTGCAGGCGAGCTACGCCGAGGGCGTGACCGACGAGTTCGTGGAGCCCGTGGTGCTCGCGAACCGGCCGGCGCTCAGCGCGGGCGACAGCGCCGTGGTCTTCAACTTCCGCCCGGACCGCGCCCGGCAGCTGACCGTCAAGCTGCTCGCCGCGGGCATGGAGGTGACGACGATGACGCGCTATCGCGACGACCTCGACACCGCAATCGCCTTCGCCGAGCAGCGGGTCGAGGCCACGCTCGCCGAGACGCTGTCCGGCCTCGGCCTGCGCCAGCTGCACGCCGCCGAGACGGAGAAGTACGCGCACGTGACGTACTTCCTGAACGGCGGCAACGAGGAGGCCTGGAGCGGCGAGGAGCGGATCCTCGTGCCCTCTCCGCGCGAGGTGCGAAGCTACGATGAGAAGCCCGAGATGTCCGCGCCCGAGCTCGCCCGGCGTTTCTCGGAGGCGATCGGAGGCGGCTACGCCTTCGGCATCCTCAATTTCGCCAACCCGGACATGGTGGGCCACACGGGCGTGATCCCGGCTGCCGTGGCCGCGGTCGAGGTGGTCGACACGTGCCTTGCGGGGGTGCTGAGCGCCGTCGAGCGGGCGGGCGGCGTGGCGCTCGTGACCGCGGACCATGGCAATGCCGAGCAGATGCTCGAAGCCGACGGGGTCAGTCCGCACACGGCCCATACGACGAACCCGGTGCCGCTCGTCGTCACGTCCCCGGAAATCGAGCTGCACGGTCCAGGGGAGCTCTCCGACCTCGCGCCCACCATCCTGGCGCTGCTCGGCTGTGGAAAACCCTTACAAATGTCGGGGCGAAATCTGCTCGATCCGCTACCACCCGGGCTATAATCGGCGCGTTGTCTCTCGCACAGCCAGACTTCGGGGTCCTGAAAAAGGCGCAGCGGGGGGACGAGCGTGCGTTTACCCTGATCGTCAGGGCGTACGAGATCCCCGTGTTCAACTACGTCCTGCGCCTCGTCGGTGACCGCTCGCTGGCCGAGGATCTGACGCAGGAGGTCTTCCTCCGCGTCTATCAAGGGCTGCCGAGCTTCTCGCTGCGCTCGAAGTTCACGACCTGGCTCTTCCAGGTGACGAAGAACCGCGTGCTCGACGAGCTGCGTGCGATCGAGCGCAGACCGCGCGCGACCGTGAATCTCGAGGACGTCCCGCCGCTCGAGGTGCTCGACGCGCCGTTCGAGCGCCTCGAGACGATCGACGCCCTCTGGCGCGCGGTCCAGCAGCTGAACGTCGACCTGAAGATGGCGCTCCTGCTGCGCGATGTCGTCGGGCTGTCGTACACGGAGATCGGCGAGGCCCTCGAGATCACGCTCGCCACCGTCAAGTGGCGGATCTACAAGGCGCGGGAGGACGTGCAGCTCTCGCTCTCGCGGGAGGGCATCACCTTCGTCTCGTCGAAGCCCGAGCGCGCGCTCACCGTCGGCTCGTAGCGCGGTTGCGCTAGCCGGCACGCGCGCGGAGCCACCCCGCCAGGGCCCGCGCCTCCCGCTCCGCGTCCCCGCCGCCCGCCGGAGGCGCTTTCGCCCCCGGCCGACACCGTGCCGACTCGGCGATCAGATTGACGCTCGAGAGCAGGTCCTCCTGCAGCGCGCCCGGGACGCGACCCTCGTTGATGGCGGCGATCGTCCGCCGCTGGAGCTCCACGGCCGCACGGGCGGCGCCGCAC
>JACCZA010000155.1 GCA_013696185.1 Actinomycetota bacterium | reverse complement strand
CCCCCCCCCCCCCCCCCCCCCCCCCCCCCCCCCCCCCCCCCCCGCGAAATTCACTCGATTGGGGCAGGTCGGCTCGGGGCGGCGTGACTACGTTGAGCCTGTCGGGGTTACGGGGGAGAACGGAGGGGGCGGACGTGCGGGGGGGATCGGGGTCGAGGGCTGCGCTCGCCGGGACGGCTGAGGCGTTTCTGGCGCGGGAGTGGCACACCGTTGTGTTGACGGTGGGGGTCGCCCTGCTCGTGCCGCTGTTCGTCCTCGCTGCGGCGACCCTTCCCGACCCGGCGTCGAATCGGCTGGCGCCTCCTGCGCTCGAGGGCTCGAGCGTCACCGCTCGGCTGCCGGACGGCAGAGCGCAGCTCGTCCTGCCTCACTCGAGCAGACGTCAAGAGCCCGCCGCTCCGGCTCGCCGGGGAGTCGTGCGGTCTCCGGCCCCCGTCGAAGGCGACGCCGGCCCGCGCGCTGCGACGAGCGATCCCGTGTCGGCGCCCGCGCGCGCCGTCGGGCCGCTTGCTCGTGCGGAACAGGTTCTGCCGACGGCCGCGCCGGCGGCTCGCGCCGTCGAGTCCGGACAGGGAGCGGATCGAGTCGGTGGGGGCGGCTCGAGGCTCGCCGAGGAGGGAGTACGCGAGGGCGTCCCAGCGGACGGCTTCTCGTCTCCTGATGCCGAAGCGACCCTGGCGGAGGACGGCTCGGGCGGCCAGAGCACCGCGCCACCCCTCGAGAACGAGGCGGGCCAGACCTCCTTCGGCCAGCCGGCAGCGACCGCGGAGGGATCGAGCGCCGAGACGGCTCCGACCGAGTCGAGCGTCGAGACGGCTGAGCCGCCGCCGGCCGAGGGCTTGGAGAGCGGCGCCGCCGTCCCCAGTCCGGCCGAGCACGAGAGCCCGGCCCCGGTGGTGGGCGTCCCCAGTGGTCCCGGTCCGACACGGGAGGACGGCATCCACGGACGACCGGAGGCCCCAGGGGAGAGCCAAGGGGCGTCGAGGAGCGAGTCCGGCCGCGCGAACGAGGCAGCTCACCCCTCGGGCCCGTCTGCCGATGCTGGAGGGAGCGATGCCACCTTCGCCGAGATGGAACTGTCGATCGGTGACGGGCTGCTCCCAGGCGCGCCTTCGCGCCCGTCCGAGCCCTAGCCCGACCCACGACCGGCGGCGGCGGCGAGGAGCCACGTGATCAGCCTTCGACTCAAGCTCGTGATCTATTTCCTCGTGCTGTCCCTTCTGCCCTTGGCGGCCGCGTACTGGGGTCTCGTCTCGGCGGCACGGACGAGCGAGACGCGCGCGGTCGACGAGCGGCTCAACGTCGGTCTGCGCGCCTCGCTCGCGATGCACGAGGCGGAGGTGCAGCGGACGCGCGCACGAGCGAGAGCGCTCGCTCGCTCGCCGGTCTTCCAGCAGGCACTTGCCCGGCGGGACCGCGACGAGCTCGAGCGGCTGCTCGGCAGCTCGTCCCGCCTGCGCGTGGAGGCGACGGCCCTGCGGGTCGGACGCCGCTCGGCTCTCGGCGTCGAGACCGTCGTGACGGTGCGGGGGAGGGGCGGCGCGCTCGGTCGGGTGATCGGCTCCGTGCCGCTCGGAGCTTCCGCCCGTGCACGGCTGCGCGATCGTGCCGGCCTGCTGCCGGTCGACCGGCTGGCGCTGACGAGGGACGGCCGGCTGCTACCCACCCCGTCGGTCGGGTCAGGGCCTCTGAACATCCCGGCTGCCCAGAGCCGTACCGTGACCGTGGCGGGCATGCGCTACCGGGCGCTGGTTGCCGAGCCGTTCGAGGGCCACCGAGGGCTCGCGCTCACGGCGCTCTCGCCCGTGACCCAGATCGAGGCGGCGAAGGCCAGCGCGGAGCACCGGGTGCTCTTCGGCGCGATCGGCTCCCTGCTCCTGATCGCGCTCGTCGCATTCGCCGAGGGCTCGTCGATCGTGCGCACCGTGCGGCGCTTCCAGCACGCGGCCCACTCGATCGCCGAGGGCCGCCTCGACGCACGGGTGCCCGTCGATACGCGCGACGAGCTCGGTCAGCTCGGGCGCGCGTTCAACGAGATGGCCGACCAGCTCGAGGCCGAGCGCCACCGGTTGCGCGAGGCGACGCTGCGCTTCGGGCAGGCCCTGACCGCGACGCACGACCTCGAGCAGCTCCTGCACGTGATCGTCGTGGCGGCGGTGGAGGCCGCCAGGGCGGCCGGAGGGGCCGTCGTCGGCGAGGCGGGCGACATCGTCCGCGTCGGCACGCCGGAGGTAGGCGCGGAGCAGTTGCAGTTCCCGCTTGCCGCCGCGGGCGAGAGCTTCGGGGCGCTCGTGCTGCACGGCTCGCGCTTCTCCCAGGACGAGCGGGAGGCTGCCGAGTCGCTCGTCGCGCACGCCGTCGTCGCGCTCGAGAACGCCCGGCTGCACGAGATCGTCGAGCGGCAGGCCCTCGTCGACGGGCTGACGGGCCTCCCGAACCGCCGTCAGTGCGAGCAGGCGCTCGCCACCGAGCTCTCCCGGGCCGAGCGGTTCGGCTGCCCGCTCGCCTTCGTGGTGGCCGACATCGACGGGTTCAAGGCGATCAACGACGAGTACGGCCACCCGGCCGGCGACCGTGTCCTGCGGGAGTTCGGCGACTACCTGCGCGAGTCGATGCGCGAGGCCGACGTCGCTGCGCGCTGGGGTGGGGAGGAGTTCGCGATCCTCCTCCCGAGCACCGATCTCTCCGGCGCGGTCTTGCTCGTCGAGCGAATCCGCGCCCTGCTCGAGTTCCGGGAGATCGTGATCCCGGACGGTCGAACGGTGCCGGTGACCGCGAGCTTCGGGATCGCCGTCTACCCCGCCCTCGCGGCGGAGGCCGAGTTGATCGAAGCTGCCGACGTCGCCCTCTACCGGGCGAAGCGCTCAGGCAAGAACCGCGTGGTGGCGGCCGACGAGCCGCTTTCGCAGCTCTGAGCGAGAGTGGAGCGGGCGCCGAGCGAGTGGTACGATCACGCCATACGGCGCGGGGTGGAGCAGTCAGGTAGCTCGCCGGGCTCATAACCCGGAGGTCGCAGGTTCAAATCCTGCCCCCGCTACTAGATAAGGCTCGCAAACGCGGGCCTTTTGTTTTTAGTCAAACGCGCCGAGCCCGATTTTCTACCCCTTTTATACCCATTTACAGTTTAGAGGCGACTGAACTTGCACGGTTTTGCCCTCCATCGTTCGCTCCGTTGTAAACGAGCCGGGGTGTAGACCGACCGGCTCCCCCGGTGCTACGGTGTGACCACCATGGTGATCACATGAGAGTGGTGACGGTACGAGACTTCCGCGATCGGGCGAGCGAGATGTTTCGGTCCGACGACGTCATCCTCGTGACGCGTGAGGGCCGGCCCGCGGGGTTCTTCCTGCCCTGGGACGCACCTGAGCTCCCTGCCGACGTGCGACGCGAGGTGTTCCTGCGCCTGACCGAGCAGATCGCGGCGCAGCGTGAGGCTCGAGGGGTGACCGAGGAGGAGGTTCTGAGCGATTTCGCTGCCGCCCGCCGTCGTCGCTGACGCGAACGTCATCCTCTCGGCGCTGATCGGCGGGCGCGCCCGCATCGTCTTCGC
>JACCZA010000154.1 GCA_013696185.1 Actinomycetota bacterium | reverse complement strand
GCGTGCCCTGGCAGAGATCGGAGAGGGAATCGCGCTCCGTGAGGCAGCGGGAATGCAGCACCTGATGCCGTACCTGCTCGGCGTGAGCGCCTCGGTTCACATTCTCGCCGGGGAACCGGGCGCCGCCCGGGAGCAGCTCGCGACCGCCCTTCGCATCGCCGCACGGACCGCTGAGCGGTGGTACGAGCCCGAGCTCCGCCGGCTGCGGGCAGAAGCGCTGCGCGACGCATGAGACGACTCAGTCCACAGGACCTCTCCAGGCACTCCTGAGATACGCGTAGAACCCATTCACGTCGACGGTCTCACCGACGTCGACGATGGTCGCGCAGTCACCGTCGAGGATCGTCCCCTGCTCGGCGCCGCGCGTGATCACGACGAGCGAGCGCTGCGCGGACGTGAAAAGCGCCGGCTGTGCCGGGTACGCGGTCGCGACCGTGTCCCAGAAGGAGTATCCGGCCTGGAATCGCGTTCCACTCGGCGTTCGGGTTCGCCCCCGGAAGCGAGACCGGTGTCGACGTTCCCGTAGGGGCGTCTCCCGGATCCGGTGTCGGCTTAAGCGCGCCACCCATCCAGACGATCTGCCCGATGCCCTGCTTGATCGACGGATCGCGCTGCCATGCCGCACGAGCGGCGTGAGCGGGCAGAGCACGAGCACGGTCAGCTTGGTGCCCGCGCTCATGCACTGGTGCGCCGCCTGGATGAGCAGCTCCTCCGCGTCGCCCGGCTGTCCCGGATCCGGCGGCGGCGTTCCCCGGTTGAGGATTGGCGCAGGCTCGAATCGGACCCCACCCGGCCTCGGTATTTCGTCACGGAACCGCGGATGGGCTATCGCCTCGGGCGGAGATGGCTCCTGCAAGCGAACGGACTAAAATCCAATCCGTACAAGGACAGCACGCGCTGTGCGCCCTTCGTGGCGCACACAGATTTGACATTGGTCTAGCCTCGAGGTTCTTCCGCGAGCTCAGTGGGCGGGCCGCGAAGGCCGGCGCAACCGCCCCGTCCTGGGACGTTTGCGCCGGTTCGCAGCCTCGCCTCAGCGCGCTGTCACGAGGTAGTACGTGACCCAGCCGGGTTCGCTCGCCGTTGTGAGCGAGCGCCAGCCCTCCGGCCCGGCCGTTCCGGCGGGCACGGTGTGCACGTGGATGATCGTGCTGCTCGTCATGCACACGCCCGCCCGCAACGGCTGGGCGTCCTGACGGCCATGCGGCAGGAACGCCTTGTCCGTCGCGTCAGGGCACGCCGCCGGGTCCTGCAGGTACGTCGCGGTCGAGACGGCGAGGATCGTCGGGAAGAACCCGATGCCCTTGTGCTGCGAGCCGAGGGCGGTGAGACCGTCGTGCACGTGCCAGTTCGGCGGCAGCGTCGAGGCGCTCGGATTCGCGAAAGCGGCGGTCGCGACGACCACCGGCACGACCGCAAGGGCCGCTACGAGCATCCATCTCTTCATCATTGCTCTCCTTCCGTTCGGGCGGGTGCTCCCGCCTCCAGAACGCGGTTGTGGAGCGTCGCTGCGCGCTCGAGCTTTCGCCGGGCTCGTGCGAGATGCCATTCGATCGTCCTCAAGCTGAGTCTCAGCTCGTCGGCGACGGCCCGGTTACTCTGGCCAGCGGTCACGAGGAGCACGACCTGCTCTTCGATCGGTGACAATTCGGGAACGGGCAACGAACGCTCCTCCGGTTGACAGGGGACAGCGTGCACCGGGTCGCTGACGCGCCGCTGACGCGGCCTTTACGCCTTCGGATTCCTGCGAGAATCCGCGAGGAGTGGAATTCGGCGTCCTAGGGCGGCTCCAGGTGCTCGACGGCGGCCGCGACGTGACGCCGGCGCGGCCGAAGCGACGCGCGATGCTCGCCCTGCTGCTGCTTCGCGCGGGCGAGCTCGTCTCGCTGGACGAAGCCGTCGAGGCGCTCTGGGGGGAGCGACCGCCGCCCGCGGCGCGGAACGCGGTGCAGGGCCACGTCGCCGCGCTGCGGAAGCTGCTCGGGCCGCGCCGGATCGAGACACGCGGTGAGGGCTACCTGCTCGAGCTGTCTGAGGGCGAGCTCGACCTCCATCGCTTCGAGCGTCTCCTGACTGACGCGCGGGATCGCGAGCCGCAGGAGAGGTCGGAGATCCTCGGCGGGGCGCTGGAGCTGTTTCGCGGCGAGCCGCTCGCAGACTTCCGCTACGAGGGGTTCGCTGCGGCCGAGGCGGCCCGGATCGGCGAGCTCCGCTTGCTGGCGCTCGAAGAGCGGCTCGACGCGGACCTCGCGCTAGGCCGACACGCGCAGGTCGTCCCTGAGCTCGAGCGGCTCGTCGCCGGTGAGCCGCTGCGGGAACGACTGCGGGGCCAGTTGATGCTGGCGCTCTACCGCAGCGGCCGGCAGGCCGACGCGCTCCAGACGTACCAGCACGCAAGGGACGCGCTCGTCGAGAGCCTCGGCATCGACCCTGGGCCCGACCTCCGCCGGCTCGAGCGGCAGATCCTGAACCAGGACCCCGAGCTTGAGCTCGCGCCGGCGCGGCCTCCGGGCCCACGGATCCCGACGCCTCCGACACCGTTGCTCGGCCGCGAGCGAGAGCTTGCAGAGGCGGGCGACCTCGTCCTGCGCGATGACGTGCGCCTGCTGACCCTCACCGGCCCGGGCGGCACGGGCAAGACGCGTCTCGCGCTCGAGGTGGCCCGGGGGGCAGCGTCTCGGTTCTCCGGAGGGACGTTCTTCGTGCCGCTCGCCTCGCTCGCCGACTCGTCCCTCGTCCTGCCGACGATCGCGCGAGCCGTCGGGATCGCCGAGAGCGGGTCGTCGCTGCTCGAGGAGTCGCTCGCCGCACGTCTCGCCGTTGAGGAGACGCTCCTCCTCCTCGACAACTTCGAGCACCTCGTCGCGGGCGCACCCGCGCTCGGCCCGCTCCTCGCGGCCGCGCCGTCGCTCACGCTGCTCGTGACGAGCCGTGAGCCGCTCCGGCTCTACGGCGAGCACGTCTACCGTGTTCCGCCGCTCGAGGCGGACGCCGCGGCCGAGCTGTTTCTCGACCGTGCCTGGGCAGCGAGCGCCGACATCGCGCGTGACGAGTCGACGATCGTCACGGTCGACGAGATCTGCGAACGGCTCGATCGCCTGCCGCTCGCGATCGAGCTCGCCGCCGCCAGGACGACGCTGTTCTCACCGGAGGCGCTGCTCGAGCGGCTCGGCTCGCGACTCGCGCTGCTCACGGAAGGCCCGGTCGACCATCCGGAACGACAGCAGACGCTCCGGCGCACGCTCGAGTGGAGCCACGAACGACTGACGGCCGAGGAGCAGCGCCTCTTCGCCGGCCTTTCCGTCTTCGCCGGCGGCTGGACGCTCGATGCGGCGCAGGCGGTACGCATCGCGGACGGCGACGTCGTCGAGGGGCTCTCCTCATTGGTCGACAAGAGTCTGGTGTCCGTCCAGTCGGCAGCCGTCGAGCCGCGGCAGTCGATGCTCGAGACGATTCGCGAGTACGCGTCCGAGCGACTCTCCGACTCAGGCGAGGCCGGCGTCGTCGGGCGCCGCCACGCTGTGAGCTTCCTCGAGCTCGCCGAGCGAGCCGAGCCACACCTCCGCGGGAGTCCGGGAGAGTGGCTCGAGCTCCTGGAGCTCGAGCATGACAACCTCCGCGCCGCACTCGACCGGCTCGAGGGCGCCGGTGAGCATGGGCTCGTCCTGCGTCTGGCGGGCGCGCTGTGGCGGTTCTGGTACCTGCGCGGGTATCTGTCGGAGGGGCGGCAGCGGCTCGAGCGAGCGCTCGGCGCCGATCGCACCCGGAGCCTGGCGCGCGCGAAGGCGCTGAACGGGGCGGCCGTCATGGCCGTCAACACGGGAGATCCAGGGTCGGCGAGAGATCGCGCCCAAGAGGCGCTGGCGCTCAATCGCGAGCTCGGGGACGACTGGGGCGCCGCATACTCCGGGTTCATGCTCGGTCACGTCACCGCGCCGCCGGCGAGCGCGCAGCGGCTCTTCGAGGACAGCATCCGCGTGTTCCGCCGGCTCGGGGACGAGCACTCCGCCCTGCTTGCGACCCGCCATCTCGCGTGGTCGTATGCGAACGCCGGCGACGAGCGGGGAGCCCGGGCGCTCCACGAGGACACCCTTCGCCGCGCCCGCGCGACGGGCAACGAGCGCCTGGAGGCAAGCGCGCTCGGAGCGCTGGCGGAATACGCCCTGACCGACGCTCGTCTCGAGGACGCCGTCTCGATGCTCGGAAAGAGCCTCCACATTCACCGCGACCTCGGCGATCTGCTCGACACGGCCGTCGACCTCTGCCGCTTCGCTGCGGCGCTCGTCGCCGCGGGCGCGGCCGAGCAGGCCGCGCGCCTGCTCGGCGCCTTCGACGCGCTCGGCGACCAGGTCGGCGGTAGACGGTCGGGGGTCGAAGGGCTCAACGAGGCGACGCTGGCGCGCGTCCGGGCGCAGCTGGACGACGTGGCCTTCGCCGACGCGTGGGAGCAGGGCCGGGCGCTGACCCTCGAGCAGGCCGTCGCGCTCGCGCTCGATCCGCCTGGAGACGGGCTGCGGTGAAAGGACGACTCTCGGTCGGGAGGGTCTCGGCAACAGGCCGAGAGGCCGACCTAAAGCAGGGCATTTTCTCACGTGGTCTTGCGGGCAGTGCCGGGTAGCGGCGGGAGCTTTCGCCGGCCCCGCGGGATGTGTGTGGGATGTGGTCGTTGCCTGAAAGAGCAACGATCGGTTCACTCCGAGGCTACGCGGCTCGGGTTAAGCTCCTGAGCGTGCGGTTTCCCGTGGCGTCACGGCCTTACGCGGACGGCGCCGTTGGACGACGCTGCCGGCGGCGAGATACATCTGGGTCAGCTCCTGGCGCCGTGGGCACGCCGGACTCCACGCCGGTTCGCGATGCGGATCGACCTGTAGGACCTCAGGAGAGCGCGGGCTCGAGGGCTGCTCGGTCGAAGGGGCCGCCGTGCGTCTCCAGCAGATGCTCCACCGGCAGCGCGAGCAGCGGGCGCAGGCCGTCGGCGACCTGCTCGCGCGTCACGCCGGCGCCAAGCCAGCGGGGGTTGATCTGAGGGCCTTCGCCGAAGTCGGCGAGCGTGTCGCCGGCGACGACCGCACGATGGCTCTCGATCCAGAGCACCATGTCGTTGCGCTTCTGTCCGGGGAACGCCTGGACTCCGACGGGCAGATGGTCGCCGGCGGAGTACCAGTGCGCCTGGCCGGCCTCCCCGTCGAGCAGCCACCGCACGTCCGGGCTAATCCAGCCTTGCTCGAGGGTGACGCCATACGTCCGCATGACGTCTTCTGCCGTATCGGGCAGCGGCGTGTAGACCGGCACGCTGAGGCGTTCGACCAGGCTCTGTGCGTCGCGCTCGTGCCATGGGGCCGTGAGCACGATCGCCGTCTCGCGGTCGACCGCGAGCTGCTCGATCTCCGGCGGAACACTCAGCGGGTCGAAGAGCAGCAGCCGCTCGCCATCGGCGATCGCATACGAGGAGACGTTCTGGTCCCAGGGCTCGGTTGGCTCCCACTGCGGGTGAGGTGCCTTCCAGTGCCACAGGCCGGGCCGCAGCTCGCGCACGACCCGATCCTACTGACGCCCGGGCTGCCAACGCCGTGAGACCAGACCGTATGTACGTGACAGCTGTTCTCGGGCACCGAGCTTCATAGAATCGGAGCGGACTGGGGTATCAGCGTTGCCGAATCGGAGAGCCATCGACCTGACGCGGGCGCAGATCCTGGCGTTCCGACGGCACGTCGGCGCACTCGATGAACGGCTTCCGCCCGGCGCTCGTTCGCTCCGGCGTGCGGCGTGGGCGGGCCTGCAGGACAGCATGCCGCGTGCTGCGCTCCTCTCGATCCACGCGCGCGTCGAGCGGGCGCACCCGTCGATTTGGGAGCACCCGTCGCTCGTGCAGGTGTGGGGGCCGCGCTACAGCACGTACGTCGTTCCGGCGCGCGATCGCGCGGTCTTCACGCTCGGCAGGCTGCCGGACGACGCGCGCGGACGGCAGCGCGCGGAGGACGTCGCCGCGCGCTTGCACGCGGTCCTCGACGGCCGGCGGATCACCGACCGCGAGGTGGGGCAAGGGAACCGGGTGCGGTACGCCGCTCCGACCGGCACCGTGCTGATCCGCTGGGATGGCGCGCGAGCGCCGCTCGTCTGGACGGTGCCGCGACCGGAGGTGGATCCGCGCGGCGCCTGTCGTGAGCTTGCTCGGCGGTACCTGCACGTCTTCGGCCCTGCCACGCCCGCGTCGTTCGCCACCTGGGCGGGCATCGTTGCGGGTCAAGCGCGCTTGGCGTTCGACGGGCTCGACCTGACGCCGGTGCGTACGCCGATCGGCGACGCTTGGATCTT
>JACCZA010000145.1 GCA_013696185.1 Actinomycetota bacterium | reverse complement strand
GGGCCCCCCTTCCCTGACAGAGCACGCTGATCGGACACCTGACTGGCCTCCCGGGCGAGTGAATCGCCCTCCGGCCACGACTCCTCGCGTTGTTCGGACACCGAAAGGCGAAAACAGCCTTCGCCCCTGAGGGCTCCTCGGGAGGGGGTGTGGGGGAACCGTCAGGTTCCCCTCCACCGCTTTCCGCAGCGAACGCTGTTCGCAGGGAGCACAGTTTCGAGCTCAGCGCAGGTGTGCTCTTAGGGCGAAGGGCGACTTACTCGCCCGGGAGCCCACCCAGTTGTTGGAATCCGTGACTTCACCGCCCGTGAAAGCAAAGCTTTCACGGGCGAACGGGAGCTAGGCTCCCGTGATGGAGCGGGTCATCCTCGCCCGGCACGCGGAGAGCGAGTTAAGCGTGCGCGGCGCGCTGAACGGCGACCCGCGCGCGCGTGGCGGCGCGCTCACGGCGACCGGACGCCGCCAGGCGGAGGCGCTCGGGACGCTGCTCGCGGACGATCCGATCGACCTCTGCGCCACGAGCGAGTTCGCGCGCACGCGGGAGACCGCAGACCTCGCGCTCGCGGGACGCGAGGTTCCCCGCCTCACTCTTCCCGAGCTGAACGACATCCGCTTCGGCAGCTTCGAGGGCAAGCTGCTCGACGACTACCGCGCGTGGGCGCTCTCGAGCGGGCCGGGCGCGGATTGCCCGGGCGGCGGCGAGAGCAGGGTCGACGCCGCGGCCCGCTACGCAGCGGCCTATCGCGCGCTCCTCGCCCGGTCGGAGCCGACGGTCTTCGTCGTCACGCACGCCCTCCCGATCCGCTACCTCCTGAGCGCGCTCGTCGAGCAGGATCCGGCCGCGCGGGTCGAGCCCGTCCCCTACGCCGAGCCGTATCGCTTCTCCGCGCCGCAGCTCGAGCGCGCCGCCCGCCGGCTCGAGCGCTGGTGCCGCACGCCCGCCTTCGCGTGAGGCGCCTCGCCGCTGCCGTCGTAGTTCTCTGGGTCGGGCGGTGGGCGGCCCTCGAGCTCGCCTCGCTCGCGGGACACCTGCTGCCGCGCGGGCCGGCCCCGAGGGATTCGGCGCGCCAGCCGGGGCGCCTGCCCGGCCCGTTCGAGGGATGAGCGCGGCCGATCTGCGCCTCCGCGTCGAGGCGCACGTGCGCCGGCACGGGCTGATCGACCCGGGCGGCGAGATCCTGTGCCTCGTCTCGGGCGGCGCCGACTCGACGTGTCTCTGGCACGCGCTCGGGGCGCTCGGCTACCGCGTGGCCGCGCTGCACGTCGACCACGGCCTCCGTGGAGCGGAGTCGGAGGAGGACGCCCGGTTCTGCCGCGAGCGACTCGGCGCCGAGGTCGTCTCGGCGCCGGGGCCGGGCCGGAGCGAGGCTGCGCTGCGCGACCTTCGCTACTCGATCGCCCCCGACCGGCTACGGGCGACGGGTCACACGGCGTCCGACCAGGTCGAGACCGTGCTGCAGCGACTCGTCTCGGGCGGCTCGACGCGGGGGATCGAGGTGCGCCGCAGGGACGGCGTCGTCCGACCCCTGCTGACGCTCTGGCGCGAGGAGACCGAGGCGTACTGCCGGGCCGAGGATCTGCCCTTCCGCGTCGACTCGTCCAACGCGCAGACCCAGCGAGGGCTGATCCGCGCCGAGATCCTGCCGCTGCTCCGACGGCTCCACCCCGCGGCGGAGCGGAACCTGCTCGCGCTCGCTGCGGAGCGACCGCGCCTGCCGCGCCGTACCGAGCGGGCGTTGCTCGGGCTGATCGCCTCCCCGGCGGGATCGGCGCGCGTCGACCTCGGCTCCGGCCTCCTCGCGGCGCGCGAGTACGACGACGTCTGGCTGGAGCGCTCGCCGGTGTCGCTCGCCCAGCCGGTCCGCTGGGGCCCCTGGCTCCTCGCGTCGAGCCTGCCAGGCCTTAGGGTACGCACGTGGCGTGCCGGCGACCGGCTCGCCGGACGGAGGAGGAAGGTGCAGGACGTGTTCGTCGACGCGAAGGTTCCCCGCTCCGAGCGAGAGCTGTGGCCGCTCGTCGTGCGCGGCGACGAGGTGGTCGCGATCCCGGGTCTCGTCGAGCTCGACGGCGTCACCGCGCGCAGGGAGGACGAGGCGTGACCCAGGCGGAGCTCGAGCGCGGGGTGGAGGAGGTGCTGATCGACGAGGTGCAGCTGCAAGCACGGATCGCCGAGCTCGGTGACGAGATCTCGGAGGACTACGCGGGCCGCGAGCTCCTGCTCATCGGCATCCTCAAGGGCGCCGTCTTCTTCATGGCCGACCTGATGCGGCGGCTGCGCGTGCCGTGCGAGATCGACTTCATGGCGATCTCCAGCTACGGGGCGGCGACCGACTCCTCGGGCGTCGTGCGCATCCTCAAGGACCTCGACATCAACATCGAGAGCCGCGACGTGCTCGTGGTCGAGGACATCATCGACTCGGGCCTGACGCTCTCGTACCTGATGCGCAACCTCGAGGCGCGCAAGCCGCGCTCGCTCGAGGTGTGCGCGCTCCTGACGAAGCCCGAGCGGCGGGAGCTCAGCGTCGACGTGCGGTACGTCGGCTTCGAGATCCCGAACCGCTTCGTGATCGGCTACGGCCTCGACTTCGCGGAGCGCTATCGGAACCTCCCGTTCGTCGGCGTGCTCAATCCCGAGCTCGCCGCCGAGGCCTGAGCAGGGATTAACGAAGGATTAGCGCCGCTCGCGCCCCCTGGCAGGGTCCCGACTGCTTGCTACGCTCAGAGAACGCCCGTGAACCGATTCTTCCGTAGCGCGCTCTTCCCGCTGATCATCATCGTGGTGCTCGCCTACCTGGCGATGAACACGCTCACCGGGAACGACGACAAGGCGCTCAAGCAGACCTACTCGGAGCTGGCGGACAGGGTCGACAACGACGCCCAGTCGATCCAGGAGGTCCAGTTCGACCCGCGCAAGCAGCAGATCACCGCCACGTTGCGCGACGGCGACGAGACGAAGGTCGTCGTCCACTACCCGACCCCGGAATCGCAGGTCAACTTCGAGCAGAAGCTCGAGCGGGCAGACGTCCGCTACGACTCGAAAGGAGCCGGCTCGTCACCCTGGTGGTCGCTCCTGAGCGCGCTCCTGCCGTTCGTGATCCTGATCGCCTTCTGGATCTTCCTCATGAACCAGATGCAGGGCGGTGGATCGAAGGTGATGAGCTTCGGCAAGAGCCGCGCCAAGCGGATGACTCCCGACTCGCCCAAGATCGGCTTCAAGGACGTCGCAGGCGTCGAGGAGGCCGTCGAGGAGCTGCACGAGATCAAGGAGTTCCTCGAGAACCCGAAGAAGTTCCAGGCGCTCGGTGCGCGGATTCCGAAGGGCGTGCTCCTGTACGGGCCTCCCGGTACCGGCAAGACGCTGCTCGCCCGGGCCGTCGCCGGCGAGGCGGGGGTGCCGTTCTTCTCGATCTCGGGCTCCGACTTCGTCGAGATGTTCGTCGGCGTCGGCGCGAGCCGCGTGCGCGATCTCTTCGAGCAGGCCAAGCAGGCCTCGCCCTGCATCATCTTCATGGACGAGATCGACGCGGTCGGCCGTCATCGCGGAGCCGGCCTCGGCGGAGGGCACGACGAGCGCGAGCAGACCCTGAACCAGCTCCTCGTCGAGATGGACGGGTTCGAGCTGAAGGACAACATCATCCTCATCGCCGCCACGAACCGGCCGGACATCCTCGACCCCGCCCTCCTGCGCCCCGGCCGCTTCGACCGGCAGATCGTCGTCGATCGCCCCGATCGCAACGGCCGCCGCAAGATCCTCGAGGTGCACTCGAAGGGGAAGCCGCTCGCTCCCGCGATCGACCTCGACACGCTCGCTGCCGGGACGCCGGGCTTCACGGGCGCGGATCTCGCCAACCTCGTCAACGAGGCGGCCCTGCTCGCCGCCCGCCGGGGCAAGAAGATGATCGAGCAGGAGGAGCTCGAGGAGGGGATCATGCGCGTGATCGCCGGCCCCGAGAAGAAGACGCGGCTCTTCTCCGAGAAGGAGCGCAAGATCACCGCCTACCACGAGATGGGCCACGCGCTCGTCGGGCACTACCTGGAGGACACCGACGAGGTGCACAAGATCTCGATCATCAGCCGCGGGCAGGCGCTCGGCTACACGATCTCGCTGCCACGCGAGGACCGGTACCTGACCACCCGATCGGCGCTCATGGATCAGCTCGCGATGACGCTCGGCGGGCGCGCGGCCGAGGAGCTCGTCTTCCAGGAGATCACGACGGGAGCCGCGAACGACATCGAGAAGGTGACGGCGACCGCGAAGCAGATGATCATGCGCTACGGCATGAGCGAGAAGCTCGGGCCCCGCGTGCTCGGGCGCAACCACGACATGCCGTTCCTCGGTCGCGAGATGGGGAACGAGCCCGACTACTCCGAGGAGATCGCGCGCGAGATCGACGACGAGATCCGCCGCGTGATCGAGGAGGCGCACGAGGAGGCGCACCGCGTCCTGCGCCAGCACGTCGACGAGCTGCACCAGCTCTCGGCGATCCTGATCGAGCGCGAGACGATCGACAAGGATCAGTTCGAGCGGCTGCTGGCCGGAGAGTCCGAGGAGAGCGTCTTCGTCGAGGAGCCGCCCGCGGCGACACCCGAGCCGGCGACGGAGGAGGAGCGGCGGCGCCAGCCGAAGCCGAAGCCGAAGCCGTTCCCGCTTCCGGGCGCGACGATGCAGCCGCCGCCCGAGCCCTCCCAGGGCTGACGCCCGGGCCGCCTGCGCTTCCGACCCCGGGGATGCGCGGAACCCGCTCGAGGCCCCCGGCCGAGCAGCGCTTTCCGCCGCCCTCGGTGATGGGGGTCGTGAACGTGACCCCCGACTCCTTCTCCGACGGTGGGGTCCACCTCGAGCCGGAGACGGCGATCGCCTCCGCGACGCGCTTCCTCGAGGAGGGCGCCTCGATCGTCGACGTGGGCGGCGAGTCGACGCGCCCGGGCTCCGAGGGTGTCTCGCTCCAGGAGGAGCTGCGCCGGGTGGTTCCCGTACTCGAGGGCCTCGTCGGGCTGCCGGTCTCGATCGACACGGCCAAGGCGGAGGTGGCCCGGCGCGCGCTCGCGCTCGGGGTGGAGCTGGTGAACGACGTCACCGCGCTGCGGGGCGACCCGGACCTGGCGGAGGCGGTCGCCGAGGCGGATGCCTACGTGTGCCTCGTCCACATGCGCGGCGAGCCGCGGACGATGCAGCGTGACCCGCGGTATCGAGACGTGTCGGGCGAGGTCGCCGCCTTCCTGGAGGAGCGGCTCCGCTTCGCCGTGTCGGCGGGCATCCGCGAGGAGCGGATCCTGCTCGACCCCGGCATCGGCTTCGGCAAGACGATGGCCCAGAACTTCGAGCTCGTGCGCAGGCTCGACGTCGTCTCGCGCCTCGGTCGTCCGGTGGTCGTCGGGTTCTCGAGGAAGCGCTCGCTCGGGCGCCTGCTCGGCCGGCAGGACGCGACGAGCGGGACGACCGCCGCCAGCATCGGCGCCGCCGTCGCCGCCTACGGACGGGGCGCCGCCGTGCTGCGGGCCCACGATG
>JACCZA010000142.1 GCA_013696185.1 Actinomycetota bacterium | reverse complement strand
GCCTGTCGGCCACGATGTAGCCGGCCGTACTGCGCAGATCGACGGCTGGCACGCTCACGGCGCCGACGCTATTCGTCGCGTGCAAAGAAACTCCCTCCAGGGCGTAAGGACATTGTTAACTCGATCCGGGACTCCTCGATCCATCGACAGATCCGGGCGGAGCTTGAGCCGTCCGGGCGCGAGCTCTCGCGCGTCGGCGCGCCTACAATCGGCGGGCGTGTGATGGACGTCTCGTCGCGGCACCTGAGCCTGCTCACCGAGACGATCGCGGCGGTGAACTCGACGCTCGACCTGCAGGAGGTGCTCGAGCTCGTCGCGCGCAAGGTCGCGAGCGCGCTCGAGGCCGACGCCTGCTTCGTCTACCTCTACGACGGGCGCGCGGACGAGCTCGTGCTGCGGGCCACGCACGGCACGCGCGTGGAGGAGATGACGCGGCGGCCCCGGCTCCGTCCCGGGGAGGGGATCACCGGCGCTGCGGCCGTCGAGCGCCGCCCCGTGATGCTGCCGGCGCAGGCCCATCTCGACCCGCGCTTCCGGCGCTTCAGCAACCTGCCGGAGGACGAGTACGAGTCGATCCTCGCCGTCCCGATCCTGATGCGGGACACGCTCGAGGGCGCGCTGAACGTGCGCACTCGGGTGCCGCGTGCGTTCGGCGAGGGCGAGATCGAGCTGCTGCTCGCGATCGCGGCCCAGGTGGCGCAGTCGATCGAGCACGCGCGGCTCTACGAGGCGGCGCAGCGGCGGGTCGTCGAGCTCGAGGCCCTGGCCAAGATCTCGGAGGCCGTGTCCGAGTCGCTCTACCTCGAGGAGTCGCTCGAGGCGATCGTCGAGACGACGACGGCAGCCGTCGGCGCGACCGGCGCCGCGGTCGTGCTCGAGGACGGCAAGATCGCGTGGCCGGAGGGACGCCCGGGCGCCTACGCGGTGCGGTTGCCGCTGCGCTGGAAGCGTCGCCAGATCGGAGAGCTCGTGTGCGACCGGGACTCGCCGTTCACCGAGCAGGAGATCGGCCTGCTCGAGGCGATCGCCCACCACGCCGCCGTCGCGCTCGAGCACGGGCGCGCCGTCATGCGCGGCGTGCTCGCCCAGGAGATCCACCACCGCGTGAAGAACAACCTCCAGACAGTCGCCTCCCTCCTGCGGCTGCAGGCGCGCAGCCCGGACGAGGTCGAGCCGCGCAAGGCGCTCGACGACTCGGTCAACCGCATCCTCGCGATCGCGACGGTGCACGAGATCCTGACCGAGCGCCACGACGACGACGTCCAGCTGGCGGAGCTGCTCGAGCGCCTGCGGGCGATGCTCGTGCAGGGGCTCGGGTCCGCGAAGCGGGTCGCGGCCGAGCTCGAGGAGGTGTCGCTCGCGGGCAGCCGGGCGACCGCGCTCGCGCTCGTCTTCAGCGAGCTCCTCGGCAACGCGCTCGAGCACGGAGGCGAGACGGTGCGGGTGGAGCTCGCCCGGCGTGACGGCGAGATCGTGCTCGCGATCGCCGACGACGGCGAGGGGACGAGCGGTGAGAGCACGGGCACGGGTCTCTCGATCGTGCAGGCGCTCGTCCGCGACGAGCTGCGGGGGACGCTCTCGTTCGAGCAGGGGCCCGGGACGCGCGCCGAGGTCGTCTTCCCGGCATGAGGCTTCCGCACGAGGTGCTCGTCTTCCTCCACCGGCGGCTCGGTGACGAGTCGGAGCCGGAGTTCCTCGTCCTGCACCGCACGCCCCGGTACGAGAGCTACTGGCACGTCGTCGCCGGAGCGCTCGAAGTGGGCGAGACCGCCGCCGAGGCCGCGGTGCGGGAGGTGTGGGAGGAGACGGCGCTCGACGTGCGGGGATCCCTCCGCGAGCTCGAACGGCGGTATGTCTATCCCCTGAGCGAGGAGGCGCCCGAGGTGCGCGCTCGCTTCGACCCGGACGTGCAGGCGGTCACCGTCGAGTGCTTCGCGGCCGAGGCTCCCGCGGAGTGGCGGCCGCGGCTGAACGACGAGCACGACGCCTTCCGCTGGTGCTCCGCCGACGAGGCGCTCGCGCTCCTGCGCTGGCCCGACACGCACGAGGTCCTGCGGGCGCTGAGCCTCGAGTGGACGAGCGCATGAGTGCTGCCGGCGCCGAACCGGGGCGTCGCACGAGGATCCTGATCGCGGAGGACGAGACGATCATCCGGCTCGACCTGCGCGACCTGCTCGAGCGCGCGGGACTCGAGGTCTGCGCGGAGGCGCGCGACGGGCTCGAGGCGGTCGAGCTCTCGCGCAGCGAGCGGCCCGACCTCGCCGTGCTCGACGTGAAGATGCCCAGACTCGACGGGATCGAGGCGGCGCGGAGAATCCTCGCGGAGCGGCCGATCCCGATCGTGATGCTGACGGCGTACGGGCAGGGCGAGCTCGTCGCGCGGGCCGTCGAGGCCGGCGTCTTCGGCTACCTCGTGAAGCCCTTCCGCGAGTCCGATCTGCTGCCGGCGATCGCGACCGCGCGCGCACGGCACGACGAGCTCGCCGCCGTGAGGGAAGAGGCAGACTCGCTCGCGGAGGCGCTCGCCGCGCGCAAGGTGATCGAGCGGGCGAAGGGCCTTCTGATGGCGAAGGAGGGCATCCCGGAGGCCGAGGCGTTCGCGCGGCTGCGGCGAGCGAGCCAGCTGGCGGGACGGCCGATCCGGGCAGTCGCGGAGGCCGTAGTCGAGAAGCTCGGCCCCGAGCACACGACGACGTAGTACGCCCCGCTACGTTTCCACCCGCGCCAGGTTCTCCCAGCGCTCGAGTAACGCCTGCAGCTCCTCTCGCGCCCGCCGATGGGCCGCGATCGAGCCGACGTCGGACCAGTCCTCGGCGAGCCGTCCCTCGAGCGTCGCGATCTGGCCCTCGCGCCGGGCGATCTCCCCCTCGAGGCGCTCGAGCTCGGTCGGGCGAGGCGCCGGCTGGCGCCTCGGCGGCTTCGTCCGTTGCCTCGGCGCGGTCGGCGGCACGTCCGCGGCGGCGGCCGGCGCCGACTGGTCGCGCAGAGCAACGTAGTCGGCCCAGCCGCCGGTGTACGAGCGGAGCGCCCCGTCCTCGAGCGCGAGCGTGCGCTCGGCGACCGCGTCGAGGAGCGCGCGGTCGTGGGAGACGATCAGCACCGTCCCGGGGAACGCCTCGAGCGCCGCCTCGAGGGCCTCACGGCTCTCGAGGTCGAGGTGGTTCGTCGGCTCGTCGAGCACGAGGAAGTTGGCGCCGGACGCGACGACGAGCGCGAGCGCGAGTCGCCGCCGCTCGCCGCCCGAGAGCGCCGCGACCGGCTTCTCGTGCTCCCCCCAGCCGGAGAAGAGGAAGCGCCCGAGCAGCGCCTGTGCCTGCGGGCGCTGCAGGCCGGTGGCCGACTGCGTGCACTCGAGCACGGTGCCGCGCTCGTCGAGCTCGATCTCGTGCTGGGAGAAGTAGGCGGCCTCGGCGCCGTAGCCGAGCCGCGCCCGTCCTCCCTGCTCGGGCCGGTTCCCCAGGATCGTCTCGAGCAGCGTGGTCTTGCCGCTGCCGTTGGGCCCGACGAGGGCCACGTGCTCTCCCCGCTCGAGGGCGAAGGTCGCCCCGCGCAGCAGCGTCCGCCCGCCGAGCGCAAGCTCCAGGTCCTCCACCTCCAGCACCGTTCGCCCGCTGCGGGGAGGCTTCAGGAACTCGAAGCCGAGCGTCCGGCGACCGGCGGCGGGCACCACCACGCGCTCCCGCTCGATCCTGCCGAGCTGCTTCAGCTTCGACTGCGCCTGGCGCGACTTCGTGCCGTAGCGGAAGCGCGCGACGAAGCGCTCGAGCCGCGCGATGTCCTCCGCCTGGCGCTCGGCGGTCTTCGCGAGCGCGAGCGCGCGGGCCTCCCGCTCCTGCCGCCAGACGTGCCACGGGCCCGGAAAGAAGGTCGAGCGCCCACCGTCGAGCTCGAGCACGGCGTTGCAGGTCGCCTCGAGGAACCAGCGGTCGTGCGCGACGATCATCACCGCCGCGTCGATCGTGCCGAGCTCCTGCTCGAGCCACTCGAGGCTGGCGACGTCGAGGTGGTTCGTCGGCTCGTCGAGCAGGAGCAGATCCGGGTCGCCCGCGAGCGCGCGCGCGAGCGAGGCGCGGGTCAGCTCGCCGCCGGAGAAGGTCTCGAGCGCCCGCTCGAGCTCGGCGTCCTCGAAGCCGAGGCCGCGGAGCACCGAGCCGAGACGCTCGCGCCAGGCGTAGCCGCCCCCGTGCTCGAGTCGTGTCTGGGCCTCGGCGTAGCGTCGCAGCGTCGACTCGTCGTGCTGGCCGGCAGCCATCGCGCTCTCGAGCCGGCGGAGCTCCCGCTCGAGGCCCACGAGCTCCCCCGCGCCGCCGAGCACGTAGCTCCCGAGCGTGAGCCCGCGCTCCAGCGGCGGGCGCTGGTCGTGGAGCGCAACCCGTGTCCCCTTCGCGAAGGCGAGCTCGCCGCCGTGCAGCTCGGTCTGGCCCGCGAGCGCGCGCAGCAGCGTCGTCTTGCCGGCGCCGTTCGGCCCCGAGAGCGACACGCGGTCGCGGCGCTCGACCTTGAACGAGACGCCGTCGAAGAGGGGGTCGCCCGAGAGCTCCTTGCGGAGGTTGGATGCGATCACGACTGCCATCCGAACTAGGGTAGTGGCGCGGTGACGCGCGTCCTCGCGATCGACGTCGGCAGCTCGTCGGTGCGGGCGCGCCTCTACGACGAGTCCGGCCGCGTGCTCTCCGGCGACTCGGCACAGCGCCGCTGGGAGGCCTCCCGTGGACGCGACGGGCGCGTGGAGTTCGACCCCGGGGAGCTCGTCGCCGCCACACGCGGCGCGATCGAGGACGCGCTCGAGCCCGACGATCGCTACGACGCCGTCGGCTGCTCCTGCTTCTGGCATAGCTTCATGGCCCTCGACCGCGGCGGCAGGCCGCTGACGCCCCTGCTCACCTGGGGAGACACGCGCTCGGTCGACCACGCCGAGCACCTCGCCCGGCGACTCGACGGGGACGCCGTTCACGCGCGGACCGGCGCGCCGCTGCACCCGAGCTTCTGGCCGGCGAAGCTGGCCTGGCTCCGGGAGACGAGCCCGGAGGTCTTCACCCGCGCCGCCCGCTTCGTGGGGCTCGGCGAGTACCTCCTGCAGGAGCTCGCCGGGGAGGCGCGGGCGAGCGTGTCGATGGCCTCGGCCACCGGCCTTCTCGACGTCCACACCCTGGCCTGGGACGGTGAGCTGCTCGAGGCGCTCGGCCTCGAGCCCGAGCGCCTGCCCGAGCTCGGCGGCGAGCCCGTCGGGTCCGGGCCCGCGTGGTACCCGGCCGACGGTGACGGGGCGACCTCGAACGTCGGCTCGGGGTGCCTCACGCGCGAGCGCGCGGCCCTGATGATGGGCACGTCGGGAGCCTTCCGCACCGCCTACGAGGCAGAGGACGCCCGGCCGCGGCCAGGCCTCTTCCTCTACCGGATCGACGAGCGACGCCTCGTCGAGGGCGGCTCGCTGTCGGATGGCGGCAATCTGGTGAGCTGGCTCGAGCGCACCCTGAAGCTGCCCGACGAGCCGGGGCTCGAAGGGCGCGTGCCGGGGGAGCACGGGCTCACGTTCCTGCCCCTCCTCGGCGGCGAGCGGGCGACGGGCTGGAACGGGCGCGCGAGGGGCGCGGTCGCGGGTCTCTCGCTGGCGACGACCCCTGAGGACGTCTACCAGGCGGCGCTCGAGGGCATCGCCCTGCGCGTCGCGGACATCGCCGAGCGCATGCCGGAGGTGCGCGAGGTCGTCGCCACCGGCAAGGCGCTCCTGTCGCAGCCGGCCTGGATCCAGGTGCTGGCCGACGTGCTCGCCCTCCCGGTGACCGCCTCGGCCGAGCCGGAGGCCTCGTCGCTCGGGGTCGTCAACCTCACGCTCGAGCGCCTCGGCGAGGAGCCCGCGCCCACCCCGCTCGGCCGGACGTTCGAGCCCCGGGAGGAACGGGTGGAAGCGTATCGTTCAGCTCGCGAGGAACAGCGCAATCTCTACCGGGGAGTGACATGACGGATCGCCGCGACACGACGAAACTCTCGATCGACACGATCCGGACGCTCTCGATGGACGCAGTGCAGGGTGCGGTGGCCGGCCATCCCGGCACGGCGATGGCGCTCGCGCCGCTCGCCTACACGCTCTACACGAAGCACCTGCGCCACAACCCGGCCAATCCGCTGTGGCCCGGTCGCGACCGCTTCGTCCTCTCGAACGGCCACGCCTGCATCCTCCAGTACACGACGCTCCATCTGACGGGCTACAACGTCTCGCTCGAGGAGATCAAGCGCTTCCGCCAGTGGCAGTCGATCACGCCCGGGCACCCCGAGCACTTCCTGACGCCGGGGATCGAGACCACGACCGGCCCCCTCGGACAGGGGTTCGCGAACGGGGTGGGGATGGCGATCGCCGAGCGGTTCCTCGCAGAGCGCTACAACCGGCCGCACCACGAGCTCGTCGACCACCGGGTCTACGCGATCTGCTCCGACGGTGACCTGATGGAGGGGATCGCCTCGGAGGCAGCCTCCCTCGCCGGGCACCTCGGGCTCGGCCAGCTCGTCTACTTCTTCGACGACAACCACATCACGATCGACGGCACGACCTCGCTCTCGTTCGACACGGAGGACCAGGAGGCCCGCTTCGAGGCCTACGGCTGGCACGTGCAGCGCGTCGCCGACGGCACGGACATCGCCGCGCTCGACGCCGCGATCGAGGAGGCGCGCGCCGAGACCGCGCGGCCCTCGTTCATCTCCGTCCGCACCCACATCGGCGAGGGCGCGCCGCACGCGATCGACACCGCGAAGGCGCACGGCAGCCCGCTCGGGGAGGAGGAGGTGCGCGCGGCGAAGGAGGCGCTCGGCTGGGATCCCGACGAGCACTACGCCGTGCCGCCCGAGGTCTACGAGCACATGCGCATGATCGACCGCGGGATCGCCCTCGAGGACGAGTGGCAGGAGCGGTTCACCCGCTGGAGCGTCGCCTTCCCGGGCCCGCGCGAGGACTGGGACCAGGTGCACTCGGGCAAGCCGCGGCCCGGGCTCGCCGAGGCGCTGCCGGTGTTCCCGGCCGGAGAGGACATGGCCACGCGCGATGCCGGCAAGAAGGTGATGCAGGCGTTCAAGCGCCACGTCCCGACGATGGTGGGTGGGGCCGCCGACCTGGTCGAGTCGACGAAGACGGAGTTCGAGGGCGGCGGGACGTTCTCGAAGACGCACGCCGGCCGGAACATCGCCTTCGGCATCCGGGAGCACGGCATGGGCGGGATCGTGAACGGGATCGGCGTCCACGGGGGCATGGTCAAGCCGTACGGCTCGACGTTCCTCATCTTCTCCGACTACATGCGCCCCTCCGTGCGCCTCTCGGCGCTGATGGAGCTGCCCGTCGTCTGGGTCTGGACGCACGACTCGGTCGCGCTCGGCGAGGACGGGCCGACCCACCAGCCCGTCGAGCACCACATGGCGCTTCGCGCCATCCCGAACCTCTGGTACGTGCGGCCGGGCGACGCGAACGAGACGGCGTACGCCTGGAAGGTCGCGCTCGAGCGCGAGGACGGGCCGGTGGCGCTCGCGCTGACGCGGCAGAAGGTGCCGACCCTCGACCGCTCGGAGGTCGCGCCGGCCGAGGGCGTCGAGCGGGGCGCCTACGTGCTCTGGGAGGCGGAGGGGGCGAACGGCACGCCGGACGTCGTGCTGATCGCCACCGGCTCCGAGGTCTGGCTCGCTCTCGGCGCCGCGCGCCGGCTGGCGGAGGACGGGACGCGTGCGCGGGTCGTCTCGATGCCCTGCTGGGAGCTCTTCGAGCAGCAGACCGCCGACTACCGCGAGGAGGTGCTGCCGCACGAGGTGAGGGCGAGGCTCTCGATCGAGGCGGGCATCTCCCAGGGCTGGAAGCAGTGGGTGGGCGACCTCGGCGACTCGGTGGCGATCGACCGCTTCGGCGCCTCGGCTCCGGGCACCGAGGTGCTGGAGCGGCTGGGCTTCAACGTGGACAACGTCGTGAGCAGGGCCGCGGCGCTGCTGGAACGCGTGTCGTGAGAGTCGCCGTCGCCTTCGACCACCGCGGCGTCAAGCTGCGCGAGCGCGTGCTCGAGGAGCTCGCCTCCCTCGGCCACGAGACCGTCGACCTCGGGGTCGCCGCCGAGCGGCCGATGGTGGACTACCCCGACAAGGCGAGGGAGATCGGCGAGGCGGTGACGGGCGGCGAGGCGGTCCGGGGCGTGCTCGTCTGCGGCTCGGGCGTGGGCGCAGCGGTGGCGGCCTGCAAGGTTCCGGGTATCCGCGCCGCGATGTGCCACGACACCTATTCCGCTCACCAGGGCGTCGAGCACGACGACCTGAACGTGCTCTGCCTCGGCTCGGGCGTGATCGGCGCCGACCTCGCGGTCGAGCTCGTGCGCGCGTTCCTCGCCGCGGAGTTCTCGGAGGGCGAGCGCTACGTGCGCCGCCTGCAGAAGATCGAAGCCATGGAGAAGGAGATGTCGAATGCCTAAGAGCCGGCTCCACCAACTGAGCGCGCTCGGCCAGAGCGTCTGGATCGACGTGCTCTCCCGCAAGCTCGTCCACGAGGGCGAGCTCGAGCGGATGATGAAGGAGGACGCCGTCGTCGGCGTGACCTCGAACCCCACCATCTTCCAGAAGGCGATCGCCTCGGGCGAGGCCTACGACGAGCAGATGAAGGAGCTCCTCTCCGGCGGCGAGACCGACGCGAAGGAGATCTTCCTCGAGCTCGCCGTGAAGGACATCCAGGACGCCTGCGACCTCCTGCGGCGAGTCTGGGACAAGGGCAAGGGGCAGGACGGCTACGTCTCGATGGAGGTCGATCCGACGCTTGCCTACGAGCGCGAGGAGACCTTCGACGAGGCGATGCGCCTGCACGAGTGGATCGACCGCTCGAACCTGCTCGTCAAGATCCCCGCGACGAAGCCGGGGCTCGGCGCGATCGAGGACGCGATCGCGAAGGGCACGTCGATCAACATCACGCTGATCTTCTCGCTCGAGCGCTACCGCGAGGTCGTCGAGGCGTACATCCGCGGCATCGAGCGGCTCGTCTCGGCGGGCGGCGACCCGTCCCTCGTGGCCTCCGTCGCGAGCTTCTTCGTCTCGCGCGTCGACACCGAGGCCGACAAGCGCCTCGAGGCGATCGGCGGCGCCAAGGCGCTCGCTCTCCGCGGCAAGCTCGCGATCGCGAACGCGAAGCTCGCCTACGAGCACTACCGGGAGGCGTTCTCGGGCGAGCGCTGGGAGTATCTCCAGAGCAAGGGCGCGACGAGGCAGCGCTGCCTCTGGGCCTCGACCTCGACGAAGAATCCCGACTACCGCGACGTCCTGTATGTGGAGGAGCTGATCGGCCCGGAGACCATCAACACGATGCCGCAGGAGACGGTGCAGGCCTTCCAGGAGCACGGAGAGGTCGCGGAGACGCTCGAGCAGGGCGTTGACGAGGCACGGCAGCTGCTCACCCAGCTCGCCGAGGTCGGCCTGGACTACGACGACGTCGTGCTCACGCTCGAGGAGGAGGGCGTGCAGAAGTTCGCCGACTCGTTCGAAGAGCTGCTCGAGGGCGTCCGCTCCAAGCGCGGGGAGCTCGTCGCTGCCTGACGTGGCCGCCGCCGAGCTCGTCGACCGGATCTGGGCGGGCGACGCGAGCCTCTGGACCGGGGCGGACGAGGCCGACTGGCTCGGCTGGCTGCGAGAGCCCGAGCGCATGCGGGCGCAGGCCTCCGAGCTGCGGCGCTTCGCGGAGGAGGCGCGCGAGCAGTTCTCGACGTTCGTCCTGCTCGGGATGGGCGGCTCGAGCCTGGCGCCCGAGGTGCTCCGGCGAGCCCTCGCGGCCGAGAGCTTCCACGTGCTCGACACGACCCACCCGGAGGCGGTTCGGCGGCTCGCGAGCGAGCTCGACCTCGAGCGCACGCTCGTGCTCGCCTCCTCCAAGTCAGGCTCCACGCTCGAGACCCGCTCGCACCTCGACTTCTTCTGGGAGCGCGCAGGCGGTCGCGGCGAGGCCTTCGTCGCCATCACCGACCCGGGCTCCCAGCTGGAGGCGCTCGGCCGCGAGCGCGGCTTCCGGCACGTCTTCGCCGGCGAGCCGACGATCGGCGGGCGCTACTCGGCGCTCTCGGCGTTCGGGCTCGTGCCGGCGGCGCTGATGGGCATCGACCTGGAGTCGCTCGTCGGCGGCGCCTGCGAGCTGGCCGAGTCGTGCCGGGGCGTCGAGGGCAACCCGGGGCTCGAGCTCGGCCTGCGCCTCGGCGAGGGCTGGCTCGATGGCCGGGACAAGGTCTGCATCGACGAGAGCCTCGGCGACTTCGGGCTCTGGGCCGAGCAGCTCCTCGCGGAGTCGACGGGCAAGGACGGCAAGGGGCTCGTGCCCGCGCCGGGGGAGGACCCGGGCGCCGGGTGGGATCGCCAGCGCGGCGAGGTGCGCCTGCAGGCTCCCGCCGAGCACGGCTCCGAGTGGTTCCGCTGGGAGTTCGCGACGGCCGTCGCGGGCTCGATCCTCGGCATCAACCCCTTCGATCAGCCGAACGTGCAGGAGGCCAAGGAACGCAGCGCGGCCATCCTCGAGCGCGGGAACGAGATCCCGCTCGAGCCCGAGGGCTCACTCGACGAGCTCCTCGGGCAGGCGGCCGAGGGTGACTACATCGCGGTGCTCGCCTTCGTCGACCCGGCGAGCGAGCGCCGGCTGGAGCCGCTGCTCGCGCGCGCGCACGAGACGGGCTGCGTCGTCACCCACGGCCTCGGGCCGCGCTACCTGCACTCGACCGGCCAGCTGCACAAGGGCGGGCCGAACACCGGACTCTTCGTCCAGGTCGTCGACGACACGGGCGACGAGCTGCCCATCCCCGGCAAGCCCTTCGGGTTCGCGCAGCTCATCCACGCCCAGGCGGCGGGCGATCTCGAGGCGCTCAAAGAGCGCGGCCGCAGGGTCGCGCGCGTCAGACTGGAGGATCTATGAAGCTCGGGATGGTCGGTCTCGGTCGGATGGGCGGCAACATGACGGAGCGGCTGCGCGCCGACGGCCACGAGGTGATGACCTACGACCGCAGCTCGACCGAGCGGACGGCCGAGTCGCTCGAGGAGCTCGTCGGCCAGCTCGAGTCGCCGCGCGTCGTCTGGCTGATGATCCCCGCGGGCGCGCCGACGGAGGACGCCGTCACCGACCTGCTGGGGCTGCTCGACCGCGGCGACGTGATCGTCGACGGCGGCAACTCGAACTTCCGCGACTCCCAGCGCCGTCACGGGGAGGCCGATGTCGAAGGCATCCAGTACCTCGACGCAGGTACCTCCGGGGGCATCTGGGGCCTCGAGGTCGGCTACTGCCTGATGGTCGGCGGCGACCCGGAGGGAGTGGGGATCGTCGAGCCGGCCTTCGTCACGCTCGCGCCCGAGGGCGGCTACTGCCACGTCGGCCCCTCCGGCTCCGGCCACTTCGTGAAGATGATCCACAACGGCATCGAGTACGGCCTGATGCAGGCCTATGCCGAGGGGTTCGAGATCATGCGCTTCTCGGAGTTCCCGCTCGACCTGAGCAAGATCGCGGGGATCTGGCGCTACGGCTCCGTCGTACGCTCGTGGCTGCTCGAGCTCCTGTACGCGGCGCTCGAGAAGGAGGGCGACCACCTCGAAGGCATCGCGCCCTACGTCGAGGACTCCGGCGAGGGCCGTTGGACGATCGGCGAGGCGATCGCCGAGAACGTGCCGGCGCCCGTGACGAGCGCCGCGCTCTTCGCGCGCTTCGCCTCGCGTCAGGAGTTCTCCTACTCGGCGAAGGTGAACGCCGCGCTGCGCAACCAGTTCGGCGGTCACGCGATCCGTGCCGTCGAGCGGGCTGCCGAGAGCCCGGACCCGCGGTAGCACGCATGGCCACGACGACGAGAGCCACGCCGGAGCACGACGGGAAGGAAGCCAATCCCCTGCTCGAGGGCCTGCGCCTGCGGCGAACGCCCGAGCCCTGCGCCCTCGTCATCTTCGGCGCCTCGGGCGACCTGACGAAGCGGAAGCTCTTCCCGGCGCTCTACTCGCTCGCGCTGCGGCGGCTGCTGCCCGAGAGCTTCGCGATCCTCGGCGTCGCCCGCAGCGAGTCGACGACGGAGGAGTTTCGGAGCCGGATGGAGGAGGCAGTCCGCGAGTTCGGCCGGGACCGGTTCGACGAGGAGGCCTGGGAGCGGCTCGCCGGCGGGATCAACTACGTCGCCACGGATTTCGCCGACGAGGGCGGTCTCGACGCCGTCCGGGACTGCCTGACGGAGCTCGACGAGAGCCGTGGCACGCGCGGGAACCGCGTCTACTACCTCGCCACCCCGCCGAACGCGATCGGGATCCTCGTGCAGCAGATCGGCGAGCGCCGGGGAGCGTCCGGCTGGACGCGTCTGATCGTGGAGAAGCCGTTCGGCCGCGACCTCACGTCAGCGCGCGAGCTGAACGCGAAGATCTCCGAGTTCTTCGTCGAGGACGAGGTCTTCCGCATCGACCACTACCTCGGCAAGGAGACGGTGCAGAACATGCTCGCGCTCCGCTTCGCGAACGGCATCTTCGAGCCCGTCTGGAACCGGCAGTTCATCAACCACGTGCAGATCTCGGTCGCGGAGTCGATCGGGGTCGGCAGCCGGGCCTCCTTCTACGAGGAGACGGGCGCCATCCGCGACATCTTCCAGAACCACCTGCTGCAGCTCGTCGCGCTGACGGCGATGGAGCCGCCGATCGACTTCACCGCCGACTCGGTGCGGAACGAGAAGGTGAAGGTGCTGCGCTCGCTGCACACGCCGGGCCCGAAGAGCGTCGTCCGGGGTCAGTACGGGCCGGGGTTCGTCGAGGGCATCGAGGTACCGGGCTACCGCGACGAGGAGGGCGTCGCGCCCGACTCGGAGACCGAGACGTACATGGCCGCGAAGCTCTACGTGGACAACTGGCGCTGGGCCGACACGCCGTTCTACGTCCGCACGGGCAAGCGCCTGCCACGCCGCGAGACGACGATCGCGATCGAGTTCAACCGCGCGCCCCACCCGCCGTTCGAGGAGATGGCGCGAGGTGGCCTCCGCCCGAACGTCCTGCTCGTGCACATCCAGCCCGACGAGGGCGTCTCGCTCGAGATCGGCGCCAAGGTGCCGGGGCAAGGCATGTCGATCCAGACGGTGCACATGGACTTCCTCTACGGCGGAGCCTTCCGCACCGCGCTGCCCGAGGCGTACGAGCGGCTGATTCTCGACGCGATGCTCGGCGACGCGACGCTCTTCACGCGCACGGACGAGGTCGAGGAGCAGTGGGCGCTCGTCGACGCGATCGTGGCGACCTGGCGGCGCGACCGGCCGAGCTTTCCCAACTACGCCGCCGGCACGTCGGGCCCCTCCTCGGCGGACGACCTGGTCGGTCGCGACGGGCGCGCCTGGCGCCGGCCGTAGATGTCCGCGCTCGCGCACATCGACGACTGGACGGGAGGCGACACGACAGTCGCCGAGATCGACCGACGCCTCGGCGACCTGCGCCGCTCGGTCGAGCAGGAGGGCGTGCCCGATCTCCGCACGAGCGT
Organism: Actinomycetota bacterium; assembly: GCA_013696185.1. GTDB lineage: Bacteria > Actinomycetota > Thermoleophilia > Gaiellales > Gaiellaceae > JACCZA01. The sequence continues at coordinate 3,171 of JACCZA010000142.1, read as the reverse complement.
GCTCACGCACCTCGCCTGGGTGCCCCCGGAGTACGAGCAGGCGGCGACCGATACGCTCGCCGGTCTCGCGGAGCGTCATCCGTCACGCGCGATCCTGCTCGTGCCGGAGCCGGAGGCCGAGACGGACGGCCTCGATGCGGAGATCTCCGTGCGCTGCTTCTCGCTGCCCGGCCTGGAGGCGCACGTGTGCTCCGAGGTGATCGAGTTGCGGCTGCGCGGCAAGCGCGCGGTCGCGCCGGCGAGCATCGTCTCCCCGCTCCTGATCGCCGACCTGCCGGTCTTCATCCGCTGGCGCGGGCGGCCCGACTTCGGCAGCGGCCCCTTCGAGCAGCTGGTCGAGCTCGTCGATCGCCTCGTCGTCGACTCCGGGGAGTGGGCGGATCTCCCGGCTGCCTACGCGCAGCTCGCGTCCCTGTTCGACCGCGTCGCCGCCTCGGACATCGCCTGGAGCCGCTCGCTCGAGTGGCGCCGCCAGCTCGCGGGCCTCTGGCCCGGGATCGCGTCGGCCCGCCGCTTGACCGTGGCCGGCCCCCGCGCCGATGCGCTCCTCCTCACGGGCTGGCTGCGCTCCCGGCTCGAGCGGGAGCTCGAGCTCGAGCTCGAGGAGCGGCCGGAGCTCGAGCGGCTGGCGGTCGACGGCGCGGCGGTCGAGACGCCCGCGGGCTCGCGCCGCAGTGCGAGCGACCTTCTGTCGGCGGAGCTCGAGCAGTTCACGAGGGATCCCGTCTACGAGCAGGCGGTGCTCGCCTGCGCGGACGTCCAGCCGATCTCGGCCTGAGCCGTCCCCGCCGGCGCTAGCGTGCGCGCGGGTCGTGCTGGACGACGACCGCGACTGCGTCCGCGTCGACCTTCTCGACGACCGCGTGGTCGTCAGTGCGATCGACCACGCGCTCGACGTCGGGCAGCACGTGCAGCGGCCGCACCAGGAACCGCGTCGAGTACGACCGGATGCTCTCGTAGTCGGCGACGGTCAGGCTGATGCGCTCGGTGCACTCGCCGTCGGCACATTCGCAGACGAAGTCGATCGACCCGTCGGCGTCGGTGCTCGCCGCCGTCTCCTCGAGCCGCTCGTTGACCTCCCTGAACAGCGCCTCGTTCAGGCCCTGTCGCTGCTGGCGAACATCCTCGGCGTCCACGCCCGCCATGCTACTCCGCCGTCGAGCCGCGGAGAAGCTGGAGCACCTGCTCGTGGACGAGGCCGTTCGACGACACGGCGCTGCCGCCGTCGGCCCTCGCCGCCCCCGACAGGTCGGTGAAGCGGCCGCCTGCCTCTTCCACGATCACCTGCACCGCGGCGAGGTCCCACAGGCTCACGGCGCTCTCGACTGCGACCTCGACCGCCCCCTCGGCGACCAGCATGTGCTGCCAGAAGTCCGAGAACGTGCGCGCGTGCCAGGCGCGCCCGACGAGCTCGAGCGCGGGGCCGGCGTGGCTCCTGAGCAGGCTGGTCGTGTAGGAGACGACTGCCTCGTCGAGCCGGTCGATGCGCGAGACGCGGATCGGCGCGCCCGCCGCGAAGGCGCCCGCACCCCGGGCCGCCCACCAGCGGCGCCCGAGCGCGGGCGCGGAGGCCACGCCGAGCACGAGCTCGCCCTCTCGCTCGAGGGCGATCAGGGTTGCCCAGAGCGGGATCCCGCGCGCGTAGTTCTTCGTCCCGTCGATCGGGTCGACGATCCAGCGGGTCGACGCGTCGCCTTCCGGCCCACGCTCCTCGCCGAGCACGCCCTCGCCCGGGCGCTCGCGGGCGATCCGCTCGCGCAGCGCGTCCTCGACGGCGCGGTCCGTCTCGGTCACGGGGGTCAGGTCCGGCTTCGTCTCGACGACGAGGTCGTGTGCGCGGAAGCGCGGTGCCGAGAGCGAGTCGGCGAGGTCGGCGAGGGAGAGCGCGAAGTCGAGGTCGCCGTTCAGGCAGACGACTCTACGGCGCGCAGGAGGCGCGGCACACCCCCGGCACGGATCCGCGCAGCGCTCTGCGAGGAAAGCGTGCTACCGGGGTCTGACCCCGTTCGAGCGGCCGCGCGCCGCGACCCCGTTGGTGCGCCTCCCGCGCGCTGCTCTTCCCTGAGCGTCAGTCGGCGATCGCGAGGTAGATCAGCGCCACGCCGACCGTACCCACGAAGAGCGCGACGAAGAGTCCTGCGAGCGCGAGGCCGAACAGCAGGTTCCGCCGCGCGAGCGCGGGCGTGATCTCCGCCGGCTCCTCGGCCTGGCGCGAGGGGACGCCCATCAGGCGGCGATCGGGTCGACGGCCATCGCGACGAAGAGCAGCGCGAGGTAGGCGAGCGAGAAGTGGAAGAGGATCGCCGCGCGCCTCGGCGTCGCCTCCCGCCGAAGCTGCCACGCGAGCACGACGAAGGTGGCGCCGAGCGACAGAGCGGCGAGCGCGTAGACGAGCCCGAACATGCTCCAGGCCAGGGGCAGGAGGGTCACGGCCACGAGCCCGAGCGAGTAGAGCAGGATCTGCCGCGTCGTCTCGCGCTCCCCGCGCACGACCGGCAGCATCGGGATCCGGGCGGCTGCGTAGTCGCGCTCGATCAGGAGCGCGAGCGCCCAGAAGTGGGGTGGCGTCCAGACGAAGACGACGAGGAAGAGGACGAGCGCGGGCAGCGTGAGGTTCCCGGTCGCGGCCGCCCAGCCGACGAGGGGCGGCACGGCTCCGGCAGCACCGCCGATGACGATGTTCTGCGGCGTCGAGCGCTTCAGCCACCGCGTGTAGACGAGCACGTAGAAGAGGTTCCCGACGAGCGCGAGCAGTGCGGTGAGCGGATTCGCCAGGGCGGAGAGCAGGACGAACGAGAAGGCCGAGAGAGCCAGCCCGAACTCGAGCGCACGCGAGGGCGCCACGCGCCCCGCGGCCACGGGGCGCCGCCGTGTGCGGGCGCCCATCAGCCGGTCGATGTCGCGGTCGAGCACGTGGTTCAGCGCGCTCGCCCCGCCGCAGGCGAGCGCCAGCCCGGCGAGCAGCACCGCCAGGTCGTCGAGCGGCGGCACGCCGCCGGCGCCGACGAACATGCCGCAGGCGCCGGTCAGCAGGAGCAGCGACATGATCCGGGGCTTCGTCAGCGTCACGTAGTCGCGCCACGCCCCGGACGGCGCCGGTGCGCCGCGCCAGAGCGTCGCGGCAGCGAGGAGCGAGGCGGCGAAGGCGAGCGCTGCGACGGCGACGTGGAC
>JACCZA010000139.1 GCA_013696185.1 Actinomycetota bacterium | reverse complement strand
GGCGAGCCGAGCGGCGCGGGCACGCGATCGAGGTCCGCCTGAACGCGGAGGACCCGGCGCGGGGCTACGCGCCCGCACCCGGGCGGATCGAGCGCTTTCGCCCGCCGCTCGGGCCCGGGGTGCGCCTGGACACCTTCGTGGAGGACGGGACTGTCGTCCCCGCCTTCTACGACTCCCTGCTCGGCAAGCTCGTCGTCTGGGACGCCGATCGCCCGGCGGCGATCGAGCGCATGCTCCGCGCGCTCGGCGAGCTCGAGCTGACGGGAGTGACGACCACGAGGGAGCTGGCGATCGAGATCGTCGGCGGCGAGGCGTTCCGCAGCGGCGACTACTCCACCGGCTACCTTGAGGAGACCGAGGCGCCCTCGGCCCTCTCTGCGCGATGAGCCTTCGCCGACCGAAACCACCCTCGTCGACCGCGCGCTGATGGCCGGTCGCCGCCAGGCGCGCCGGACGGCGCTCGTCCTGCTCTACCAGTGGGATCTGACGGGCCAGCCGCTCGCCTCGCTCTTCGCCGGCGCGATCGATCCGTACGCGCTGCGGCTCGCCGAGGAGGTGATCCCGCGGGCGGCGGAGCTGGACGAGCTGATCACGAGCGTGTCCGAGGGCTGGAGCGCCGACCGGCTCGGCGCGGTCGAGCGCAACGTCCTGCGGCTGGCGCTGCACGAGCTCGACCGCGAGCTCGTCCCCCCCGAGGTGGCGATCGACGAGGCGGTGCGCCTCGCCAAGCGCTACGCCTCGGAGGACGCCGCCCGGCTCGTGAACGGGATCCTCGGTCGGGTCGCCCGGGAGCGGGTGGCGTGAGCGCGGACGAGGCCCGCCTGGGCGGGAGCGCCGAGGAGCAGTCGCTGCGCCGCGCCGAGGAGCTCCTCGCCCGGCTCGAGGCGACGCGGGCCGAGCTCGCGCGGCTGGCCGAGCGCGAGGACGCCGACGAGACGATCGCCGTCCTGACCGAGCTGGCGGACATCGCCCGGCAGGTCGAGGAGGAGCTGGCGCAGGTGCGGCGCGGAGTCGATGCGCAGCCCTGAGGCCCTGCGCGGGCTCGTCGAGAGCTACCTCGGTGAGCTGGCCCTGACGCCGCAGCTCGGCGGCCTCGCCGAGTCGATGCGCTACGCCCTCCTCGGCGGCAAGCGCATCCGCCCGGTGCTCTGCCTCGCGACCGGGGAGGCGGCAGGCGCCGAGGTCGAGGCGGTGCTGCCCGCGGCGGCCGCGCTCGAGTTCGTCCAGGCCTTCTCGCTCGTGCACGACGACCTGCCGGCGCTCGACGACGACGCCGTGCGCCGCGGGCGTCCGAGCACCCACGTCGAGTTCGGGGAGGCGGTCGCGGTGATCGCCGGCGACGCGCTCCTCGCCGAGGCCTTCCGGCTCGCGCTCGCCTACCCGACGCCCGCCGTGGCAGGGGAGCTCGCCGGCGCGACGCTCGGCATGATCGGCGGTCAGTACCTCGACGTCACGGGCCAGCACGGCGACCGCGCCCGCCTCGACCGGCTGAAGACGGGGTGCCTGTTCGACGCCGCGGTCGGCTGCGCGCTCTGGGTGGCGGAGGTGCCCGAGCTCGAGCAGGGCCCGTGGCGGGCCTTCGGCGCGGAGCTCGGCCCCATCTTCCAGCTCGTGGACGACATCCTGGACGGCGACGGCGTCGTCCTGTCGCACGGGGAGGAGGAGGCTCGCTCGCTGGCCGAGCAAGCGACCGAGCGGGCGCTCGCCAGGCTGGAGGCGGTCGAGGCGGACACGAGCGTCCTGGCCGAGATCGTCGCCGGGCTCGCCGTCCGCACGTCCTGACCGGGCGCGGCCGGCCGGGAGCCGTCCGCCGGGGGCTCTAGCCTCGTTCGGAGATGAGCGACGTGATCGCCCTGATCGAGCGCATCGAGGCCGACCTCGCCCGGCTCAGGCGGCTCGTCGCCGAGGAGCCCGCCCTGCGCTACACGGGCTGCAGGCGGACGCGCGGCACCCACGGCAGCGGCCACGTCCACGACCCGCTCGGGACCGACGTGCCGCCGGCCGACTGGCCCCACCCGCGCC
>JACCZA010000342.1 GCA_013696185.1 Actinomycetota bacterium | reverse complement strand
ATCCCGGCCCGGCCGAGCCGCTCCTCGAGTGCCCGCTCGCTCAGGTCGCGCCGACGGAGGGAGCGGGCCGCGACGCCGATCGCCTCAAGGCGCCGCAGCTCGCGCCGCAGCGAGCGAGCGCGCGGACGGTCGAGCTCGACGCCGCGCGCGAGCCCCGCCGCCACCACCGCCTCCGACGGCAGCGTCCGCCAGATGCCGCCGTCGACCTCGACCTCGACCAACCGGCGCCCGTGGGCACGAAGCGCCGTGACCGTCGCCATCCGAGCCTCCCCAGGGCGGCGCGCTACACGCCGACTGCCGCCTCGACCTCCGCGCGCCCGGCGGCGCCGTTCGACTCGGCGCTCGGCAGCAGCCTGGCCGAGACGACCTGCTCCGGCGGCGCGTCGACCTGGATCGCACGCAGGATCGCCTGGGTGACGTCGGGATGTTCGCGCAGGAAGGCCGTCGCGTTGTGGCGACCCTGGCCGAGCCGCTCGTCGCCGAAGCTGAAGTAGGAGCCCGACTTCTGGACGAGCTTCCGCTCGAGCGCGGCGTCGAGCACGCTGCCCTCCCAGGAGATGCCCGAGCCGTAGATGATGTCGAACTCCGCCTGCTTGAACGGCGGTGCGACCTTGTTCTTGACGACCTTCACGCGCACACGGTTGCCGAACGCCTCGACACCGTCCTTCAGTGTCTCGATCCGGCGGATGTCGAGGCGCACCGACGCGTAGAACTTGAGCGCCCGCCCGCCGGGCGTCGTCTCCGGGTTCCCGAACATGACGCCGATCTTCTCGCGCAGCTGGTTCGTGAAGACGCAGATCGTGTCGGTGCGGTTGAGCGTGCCGGCGAGCTTGCGCAGCGCCTGGCTCATCAACCGGGCCTGCAGGCCGACGTGGCTGTCGCCCATCTCGCCCTCGATCTCGGCCTTTGGCGTCAGTGCGGCGACCGAGTCGACCGCAACGACGTCGAGCGCGCCGCTCCGCACGAGCAGCTCCGTGATCTCGAGCCCTTGCTCGCCCGTGTCGGGCTGGGAGACGAGGAGCTCGTCGATGTTGACACCGATCCTGCGCGCGTACTGCGGATCCATGGCGTGCTCGGCGTCGATGAAGGCGCAGATGCCCCCGCGGCGCTGAGCCTCCGCGATCACGTGGTACACGAGCGTCGTCTTGCCCGAGGACCCGGGTCCGAAGATCTCGACGACGCGGCCCCGAGGCAGCCCCCCCACTCCGAGTGCGAGGTCGAGCGAGAGCGACCCGGTCGACACCGCCCCCACGGAGAGAGCCGCCTGGTCGTTCATCTTCATGACCGATCCCTTGCCGAACTGCCGCTCGATCTGCCCGAGGGCGACGTCCAGTGCCTGCTCACGATCCAACCCGATCAACCTCCTAGTGCATACGACTCGAGGACTTCGTACTGCGCACCGGTCGGTCGCAGCACCGAATGGTAGACAGCCGCTTCGGACGGACTGAATGCGCCCAGCTCGGGCAGCGGCGGATGCAGGCCCGGCCGCCTGCGAAAGCGAAGCACGGTGAGGTGCGGAAGCCAGGGCCGCTGCTCCCTCCGGTACACGCCGAGACGCTCCAGCCCCTCGTGCAGCGTCGCAGCGAGGCGCGCCGAGCGGGCTCCGACGTCCTCGAGCTCGATCATCCCCACGCTTCCCGTCTCGCGGTAGCGGCGGGCGCGGAGGACGATGCCTCCCCCGGTCGCGGCGGCCGAGCGGCGAAGCTCGCCGCCGACGGCCTCGAGCCCGGCGGCGGGCGTTCGGCCGAGAAACGCCAGGGTGACGTGGACGTGCTCGCGGAGGACGACCCGCCCGGAGAGGTGCTCGGACTGCCAGGCCTCGAGCACGTCGAGCGTGGCGGCGGGGAACCTGAGGGCGCAGAAGAGCCGGGGGAAGGCATGCCCCTCCACGCTAGCCGGGAGGCTCACACAGGTGTGTGCCCGTTCTGTGTCAAGAGGCGCCGCACGAGGTGGAGCGCCGTCACGGTCGCGCGCCGGCGGATCGTCTCGCGGTCGCCGCGCAGGTTGAAGTCGACGGCACGCTCGCCGTCCGGCCCCGAGGCGTGCAGGTGGACGAGTCCCACGGGCTTCTCGGGCGTGCCTCCGTCCGGGCCCGCGATGCCCGTCACAGCGACCGCCACGTCCGCCCCGAGCGCTCGGCGCGCGCCGCCGCTCATCGCCCGCGCGACCTCGGCCGAGACGGCGCCGTGCACCCGGAGCAGCTCCTCGTCGACGCCGAGCTCGTCGCGCTTGACGGCGTCCGCGTAGGCGACGATCGCGCCTTCGAACACGTCGCTCGAGCCCGCGACGCCGGTCAGCCGGGACGCGACCATACCCCCGGTGCACGACTCGGCGGTCGCGAGCGTGAGTCCGCCTGCCCTGCAGAGCTCCAGCACGAGCTCCTCGATCGGGCGCTCGTCGTGGGCGAAGAGGTGAGGCTCGAGCGAGGCCCCGAGGCGCCCCGCGAGCTCGGTCGCCCGCTCGCCGGCGCCCGGCTCGACGACGAGGTCGACGTGGATCTCGAAGTCGCGGGCACAGATCGTCACCTCGACGCCCTCCCCGTCGCCGCCCGCCGCCGCGAGCGCCGTCGCCACTGCCGACTCGCTGACCCCGAAGAAGCGCAGGATGCGCAGGTCGGGCGGCTCGGCACGGGCGAGGAGCGTGCGCACGAGGGGCGACTCGACGGCCCTCGGCCAGAGGCGCTGCAGCTCGCGCGGCGGGCCCGGAAGGACGACGACCACGCAGCCGCGATGCTCCAGCACGATCCCCGGAGCCGTGCCGGCGAGCCCGAGGGAGTGCGATCCCCGGGGCAGCGAGGCTTGCTTCCGCACTCCGGGCTCGAAGTCCGAGTACGGTCTGCCGAGGCGCTCCGCGAACGCCCGCGAGAGCGCGCCGATCTCGGCCTCGAGGGCGGGATCGACCGTCGGCGGCCGGCCGGTCACCTCGCCGAGGAGCTCGACCGTGCGGTCGTCGTGCGTGGGCCCGAGGCCGCCCGTCACGACGCAGAGATCCGCCTCGAGGCCCTCTCGCAGCGCCCGTCGCAGCTCGCCCGGCTCGTCGCCGACGATCGTGATGCGCGCCGGCTCGAGCCCGAGCGCGAAGGTCGCGCGTGCGACGAAAGGGCCGTTGAGGTCGGTTCGGTCACCTCGAACGAGCTCGCTGCCCGTCACGACGACGGTGGCCCGGGGGCGTCTCAAACGGCGGGCGCGGGAGCGACCCCGCCGCGCGTCACGAGCATCGTGCGCCGCCGGGGGAGCTTCTGCACGCGGCCGTCGACCCGCACGGCCACGCTGACGGGAGAGCCGACCTGGAGCCAGAGGCGCCGGCCGGTCCAGCGGCGGCTCTGGCCACGCTGGAGCGTCCCGCGCCAGAGCAGCTCTCCGTGCGGACCGTTCCGGCGCACCTTGAGGGCCGAGTCGCCGCGTGTGGCGGCGATGCGCACGGAGATCGGCGCGGGACCGGCAGGCCGTCGCGTCGTCTGCAGGGTCGTCGTGGGCGCGCTCGAGCCGAGGTTCGGCACCGGGCTCGGATCCGCTCCGCCCCACTTCCAGGCGACGAAGACGAGCACGGTGACCGCGGCGATCCCCGCCAGGCCGGCCAGGAGCGCGCGCGACTCGATCCGCCGTTGCGCGTGGATCGCGGCGCCGTGGCGGGGGCGGACGACCGGCTCCTCCTCGCCGCCGCCGTAGCGCGAGTTGTACTCGTCGACGTAGAGCTGGCCGTCGAGCCCCAGGAACTCGGAGTACGAGCGCAGAAAGCCCTTCACGTAGGTCTGGGCGGGGAGCTGCCCGAAACGCTCCTCCTCGAGCGCGGCCAGGTACGTGCCGCGGATCTTCGTCGCGGCCTCCGCCTCTACGAGCTCGAGCCCCTGCCGGATGCGCGCCTCGCGCAAGCTCGTGCCGATCTCGAACACGCGCCCAGTCTAGAGGCGCGAATCCCCAGCCGGAAATCCCCGGCCCGGCGAGCGCCGCGCCGCGTGCATCACTCGGTGCGCACGAGGTACTGGTAGTAGGCGATCGCGATCAGCGCCGCGAGCGCCAGGCAGAAGCCGAGGATGCCGAGGGCGCGCCCCACGCGCGCGGAGCGCTCGCCGCCGACCCGGCCGAGCGTCCTGCGCACCCGCTCGCGCGCCCCGCGGGCGAGTACCACCGCGGCGAGGCCTCCGAGTCCCGCGACGGGAATCGCCGCCGAGGCCTGCGGCAGCTCCAGGAGGTCCGTGCCCTCGGCGACCGCGACCGTCGCCGGCAGCGCGGCGACGGCCACGAGCCCGAGCAGCAGCGACGTCAGCGCGCGCCGGTTCGGCACGCGCGCGGGCTTACTGTTTCCGGTAGGGCCGGCCAATTGCCGCGGGTGGGATCGAGCGGCCGATCACGCCGGCGACGGCGATGAGCGTCAGCACGTAGGGCAGGGACTGGAAGAGGAGCGCGCCCGACTCCGAGTAGACCGGCAGCCGCTGGGCGAGCGCGCTCGAGAAGCCGAACAGCAGTGCCGCCGCGAAGGCTCCGAAGGGGCGCCAGCCGCCGAAGATGAGCGCCGCGAGCGCGATGAAGCCGCGGCCCGCCGTCATGTTCTCGGCGAACGAGCCAACGAAGCCGATGGAGATGTAGGCGCCTCCGAGCGCCGCGAGGACGCCCGAGAGGACGACCGACGCATAGCGGATCCGGTAGACCGAGATGCCCACCGTGTCGGCAGCGCGAGGGTGCTCGCCGACCGAGCGGATCCGCAGTCCGATGGGCGTCCTGAACATGACCACGTAGGACACGACGAGGACCACGAAGCTGAGCCAGATCATCAGGTTGAGCTGCCCGAACACCGGCCCGAGGAAATAGACGTCGTCCAGGAAGGAGAGGCGGACGTCCGGGATCGCGGGGATGCCCTGCGGGGTGCCACGCTCGGTGCCGTAGATGTCGATGAAGAGGTACCCCGTGATGCCGAGCGCCAGGAAGTTGATCGCCGTCCCCCCCACGATCTGATCCGCCCGCAGGTGGATCGCGAAGAAGGCGTGCACGAGCGCGAGCCCGCCGCCGGCCGCCATCGCCACGAGGAGGCCGATCGCCCAGGAGCCGCTTCGCTCCGCGCCCCAGAGGGCGAAGAAGGCCCCCATCAGCATCATCCCCTCGAGGCCGATGTTCACGACGCCGCTCCGCTCGGAGAACATGCCGCCGATCGCCGCGAACGTGAGCGGCGTGGCGAACCGCAGCGTGGCGCCGAGGAGCGTCGACCAGACGACGACGGTGTCGAGGTTCCCGAGGCTCGAGCGCGTGGCGAGGATGCCGCCCCCGATCCCGAGCGCGGCGGCCGCGAGCGCACCCCAGCCGATGCGCCGCTCGCCCCGGCTGACGGTCCAGATCCCGGCGGCCGCGGCGAGGATGCCGACGAGGATCGGCCACAGGACCGTGCGCGCCGCGAGCGGCGGCAGCGCGAGCCAGAACGCGAGCAGACCGAGGCCGATGCCGACCATGCCGACGGCACGCGGGCCGCGCGGAAGGCGGGCGAGCCCGAACGTCCGGGCAGGTTGCGCCTGGATCGCTATGTCCCCGCCCTCGCGACCCGCAACTTCACTCTCCGCCGCAGCTGCCAGAGGTAGAGGACGAGCACGTCGGCACCGACGAAGAGCACGATCAGGCCCTGGATCAGGAGGGTGAGGTTGCCCGCCAGCTCGGGCTTGAAGATCTCCGGGTCGAGGTTGCGCGTCGAGGCGCCGTTCAGCAGCGATCCGAACAGGAGCGCGGCGAACCCGATCCCGACCGCCGTGTTGCGACCGAGCAGCGCGACCGCGATGCCGATGAAGCCGATCTGCGAGATCTGGACGTCCGTCTCGCTGATCCGGAACTGCCAGCCGAGCACGTCGAGCGAGGCCGCGAGGCCGGCGAACGCGCCCGAGATCGCCATCGCGAGGAAGTAGTTACGCGCCACGCTGATCCCCCCGTAGCGGGCGGCTTCCGGATTGAAGCCGACGGCCCGCACCTCGTAGCCGAGCGTCGTGCGGTTGAGCATGACCCAGAAGGCGACGAGCGCCCCGATCGCGACGAAGAGCCCGATGTGCAGGCCCTGGAGCTCGGGCTCGCCCCAGAAGACGAGGAGCTTCGCTCCCTCCTGCACGCTGCCCGAGACAGGCACGCCCGGCTGATCCGAGTCCTGGAGGGGCCCGCCGAGGGTGAACAGGAAGCTCCCCACCCACAGCGCGATCCAGTTGAGCATGATCGTCGAGATCACCTCGTGGGCGCCCACCGTCGCCTTCAGGAGCCCCGCGATCCCGGCCCAGAGCGCCCCGGCCAGCACGGCGAGCACGATCGCGAGGAGCGCGTGGGCCACGCCTGCCATGCCGGCGAAGGACGAGCCCACCCAGACTGCCACGACGGCGCCGACCGTGTACTGCCCCTGACCGCCGATGTTGAACATGCCGCAGCGGAAGGCGAACGCGACGGCGAGGCCCGTGAGGATGAGCGGCGTCGTGAGCAGGAGCGTGTACTGCAGGTTGAAGGCGGCGAGCGTCCGCTCCTCGCTCGTGATCCACGGGAACAGCCAGTTCAGGCCGCTGCCGTCGAAGATCGCCTGGTACGTCCTGAGCGGGTTCTTGCCGGTCGTGACGAGCACGACGAGCCCTCCGACGAAGAACGCGAACGCGGCGGTGAGGAGCGGCGTGGCGATCCCCCCTGCGCGCTGGAAGAGCGCGAGTCGCTCGGCGACGCTCGGCGCGTAGTCGCCGCCCGTCCGCTCGGCCGGAACCTGCGACCCGGGGGCCTGCTCGGCGTCGCCCTCCTGCGGCCGCTCGGGCTCGCTCACGCTGCGACCTCCTCCCGGCGACCGCCTCCCGTCATCGCGATGCCGAGCTCCTCCTCCGAGGCGGCCGGCGTGAACTCGCCGACGATCCGCCCCTCGTAGATCACGAGGATGCGGTCGGACAGCGACAGGACCTCCTCGAGCTCGAGCGAGACGAGCAGGATGGCGCGCCCCTCGTCGCGCTCCTCGACGAGGCGCCGGTGCACGAACTCGATCGCGCCGACGTCCAGGCCCCTGGTCGGCTGGGCCGCGAGCAGCACGCGGGGGTTCCGGTCGACCTCGCGCGCGATCACGACCTTCTGCTGGTTCCCGCCCGAGAGCGCGGATGCGCGCGTCTGCGGACCGCCCCCGCGCACGTCGTACTCGCGCAGCAGCCTGCGTGCCCGGGCGAGGAGCCGACTCGGGAACAGCCAGCCGAAGCGCGAGTCCGGCGCCTTCGCGTAGTCGTGGAGGGCGATGTTCTCGGCGAGCGAGAAGTCGAGCACGAGCCCCCGTCGCTGGCGGTCCTCGGGGATGTGCCCCACGCCGATGTCGAGCATCGTCCGCGCGTTCGCGCCCGTGACCGCGCGGCCGGCGACCCGGACCACGCCGCCGTGGACGGAACGCAGGCCGCAGACGGCGTCGATCAGCTCGCTCTGGCCGTTGGCGTCGACGCCGGCGAGCCCGACGATCTCGCCCGCCCGGACGGTCAAGGAGACGTCGCGAACCGCCGCGAGGCCGCGGTCGTCGAGGACGTGCAGGCCCTCCAGCTCGAGCAGCGGCTCGCCGGGGGAGGCAAGCCGCTTCTCGACCCGCAGGAGCACCTCCCGGCCGACCATCGAGCGCGCCAGGCTCTCCTCGGTGGCGCCCTCTCGTGGCACGGTCTCGACCAGGCGGCCGCGCCGCAGCACCGAGATCCGGTCGGCGATCTCGAGCACCTCGTTCAGCTTGTGGCTGATGAAGATGATCGACATGCCCTCGTCCTTGAGGGTCGCGAGGATCGCGAAGAGCTCGCTCGCCTCCTGCGGCGTCAGGACGGCCGTCGGCTCGTCGAGGATGAGGATGTCGGCGTTGCGGTAGAGCGCCTTCATGATCTCGACCCGCTGCTGCTGGCCGACCGTGATGTTCTCGATGCGCTCGTCGGGATCGACCGCGAAGCGGAACGTCCTCGACAGCTCGCGCACCCGCTCGCGCGCGGCGTCGTAGTCGAGCAGCAGCCCCGCGTGCCGGGGCTCCGAGGCGAGCACGATGTTCTCGGCGACGCTCATCACCGGGATCAGCATGAAGTGCTGGTGCACCATGCCGATGCCTCGCTCGATCGCCTCCTTCGGCGAGCCGATCCTGACGGGCTCCCCGGCGAGGCGGATCTCGCCCTCGTCGGGGTGGTAGAGCCCGTAGAGGACGTTCATCAGCGTCGACTTGCCCGCACCGTTCTCCCCGAGGAGCGCGTGCACCTCTCCCCGCCGCAGGTCGAGGCTCACCCCGTCGTTCGCGACCACGCCCGGAAAGCGCTTGGTGATCCCGCGCAGCTCGAGGACGGGACGCTCATCCATCGAGCGAGGATTGTAGGGGGCCGGGCTGCCCCGACCCCCTACGAACCGCTCAGCCGACGCCGGCCGGCAAATTCGCCGGGACCCGGATCTTGCCGGAGACGATCTGCTTCCTGATCGCCTCGACCTTGGCGACGTCGGACTTCGGGACACGCGTCGTGACGCGTCCGTAGCCGACACCGCTGTTCTTGATGCTGAAGGTCGCGTTGTAGCCACCGCGGAAGCGGCTCCCCTGCGCCTTTGCTGCCTGCGCGGTCAGGAAGACGGCGACGTCCACCTTCTTGATCGCGCTCGTGAGCACGTGCGGGCCGATGTAGCCCTGGTCGGCGTCGACGCCGATCCCGAACACGCCCTTCTCCTTCGCCGCGCTGAGGACGCCGAGGCCGCACTGTCCGGCCACCTGGAAGACGACACCGGCGTTGTTCGCGATCTGGTTCAGCGCCTGCTCCTTGCACTTCGCCTGATCGCTGAACGTCGAGTCCTGCGCGTAGTTGATCAGCACCTTAATACGCGGATCCGCCTTGCGCGCACCTGCGTAGTAGCCGGCCAGGTAGCGGACGATCGGCGGGATCTTGATCGCGCCGACGGCGCCGACGACGTACTCCCCCTGAGCGGGCTTACGAACGACCTGGAGTCCGGCGAGGTACCCCGCGAGGTACCCGGCCTCCTGCTCCTTGAAGAGCAAGCCGCGGACGTTCTTCGGCCCTCCCTTGACCGTCTCCCAGGCGACGTCGACGCCCGCGAACTTCGTGTTCGGGAACGCCTTCGCGACGACGCTCAGCGGCTCGGCCATGAGGAAGCCGACGCCGATCACGAGGTCGTAGCCCTGCTGTGCCGCAGTCCGCAGGTTCGGGATGCGGTCGGCCGCCGTGGTCGTGATGAAGACCCGGGTCTGGACCCCCAGCTCGTTCTGGACGCGCAGCCTGCCCTTGTTGGCCAGGAAGTTGAACGAGCGGTCGTTGAGGCCGCCGATGTCCGTCACGAGCGCGACCTTGAAGGCGCCGCCTGCCGGCGCCGTGGCCTTCGCGGGAGTCGCCGACGGTCCTGCCGCCTCCGACGTCCTCGCCGGTGCGACGGAGACGGCCACGAGGGCCGTCGCCGAGAGCGCCATGGTGAGCCATGGCAGCAAACGTCTCTTCACTGCAGCATCCCCTCCTCGATTGCGTGTCTTGCGCCGAATTAGACGAGCGATGCTAACCCGAAGTTGGGCGGCCTGCCGCCGGGCCGGCGGGTCAGCTCGCGCTGCGCGCGGCGGCCGTGCGCTCGAGGTCGCCCTCGGCGACGAGGACGCGCCGCGGCTTCGATCCTTCGTAGCCCGAGATCACGCCCCGCCGCTCGAGCATGTCGATCAGGCGCCCCGCGCGCGTGTAGCCGACGCGCAGCCGCCGCTGGATCAGCGAGACGGAGGCCGTCTGGGTCGTGACGACGATCTCGGTGGCGCGATCGAGCAGCGGATCCTCGTCGGGATCGAACTCGTCGTCGCCCGCGTCAGCACCCTCCTCGAAGGCCTCCGGCAGCTCGAGCAGCGACTCGTCCAGCACCTGCTCGCGCTGCGCGCGGCACTGCTCGACGACGAGCGCGACCTCCTCCTCGGTGACGTAGGCGCCCTGGACCCGCTGGAGGCGCGAGGTGCCGAGCGGGCGGAAGAGCATGTCACCCTGACCGAGCAGGCTCTCGGCTCCCGCGCCGTCCAGGATCACGCGCGAGTCGGTCTGGCTGGAGACGGCGAAGGCGATCCGCGAGGGGACGTTGGCCTTGATCATGCCCGTGATCACGTCGACGGACGGACGCTGCGTCGCGAGCACGAGGTGGATGCCGACCGCGCGCGACTTCTGCGCGAGCCGGATGATCGCGTCCTCCACCGCCTGGGGCGAGACCATCATCAGGTCGGCGAGCTCGTCGATCACGACGAGCAGGTACGGCAGGGTCTCCTCCCCGCGCCCGCGGAAGGCGCGGTTCGCCTCGGGCAGATTGCGCGCGCGGACGGCGCTCATGCGCTCGTAGCGGCGCTCCATCTCCGCGACGACGTTGGCGAGGACCGCGGAGGCCTCCTTCGGGCTCGAGACGACGGGCGTCAGCAGGTGCGGGATCGACTCGTAGTAGTTGAGCTCGATCCGCTTCGGGTCGATCAGGATCAGGCGCACCTCGTCGGGAGTCGAGCGGAGCAGGATCGAGGTGAGGATCGTGTTGATGCAGCCGGACTTGCCCGAGCCGGTCGTGCCGGCGATCAGGATGTGCGGCATGCGCGCGAGGTCGGCCCAGACGGAGGCGCCCGAGATGTCCTTGCCGAGCCACACCGACACGGGGCTCGCCGTCGCCGGAAGGTCGTCGTAGATGTCCCCGAGCGTGACGAGGTTCGGCGAGTGGTTCGGCACCTCGACACCGACCGCCTGCTTGCCGGGGATCGGGGCGAGGATGCGGATCTCCGTCGTCGCGAGCGCGTAGGAGAGGTCGTCCTTCAGGGCGGCGACCTTCGACACCTTCGTTCCCGGCGCGAGCTGGAGCTCGTAGCGGGTGACGCGCGGCCCGGCGATCTGGCCGATCACGACCGCCTCGACGCCGAAGTGCGACAGCGTCTGCACGAGCACCTCGGCGAGGCGCGCGCTCGCCTCGGTCGACGAGCCGCTGACGGGCTTCGAGCGGCGCAGCACGCCCCGATCCGGGAGGCGGTACTCGCCGGGCGTCAGGGCCGCCTCGAACGGCATCACGCCGACGGAGTCGGACACCGTGTCGTCGTCGAGCTCGGATGCGGTCTCGGCGAGGAGGAGCGGCTCGGGGTTGAGTGCCGGCGGCTCGCCGGAGACGACGTCGGGGAAGTCGTGCTCGGCGTCGACAGGAGGCGGGCGGCGGCGGGAGGACGCGGGATCCGTGGGGGCGGTCGCGGAGCGGGCGGTCGAGGCCTCGAGCGTGCGGCGGGCGGAGGTGCCGGCACGGCGGAGCGCGTGACCGGAGCGGCTCAGGATCGCCCCGACGGAGGCGCCCGAGACGAGCAGCGCACCGGCGACGACGGCGCAGACGCCCACGATCGTCGCACCGCTCTCGCCGAGGAGGAAGCCGACCGCCGACTCGAGTCCACGTCCCGCCTGGCCGCCGTGCTCGCGACCGAGCGTCAGGAGCGCGCCGAGGGAGCAGACCGCAAGGCCGGTGCGGAAGGGACGGACGTCGACGAGCGCGCTGCGGGCGAGCAGGAGGAGCCCGACGAGGGCGATCGCGACCGGGGCCCCGTAGGCCGCCCACCCCACGGCTGCGCGCACGCCGTCGGCGATCGCGCCGCCGACCACGCCACCCTCCAGGCCCAGGTAGAGCACGGAGGCGAGCACGAGCGCGAGGGCGACGAGGACGAGGCCGGCGAGCTCTGCGTGGTGACGCCTGCGAGGCCGCGCCCGGGCGCGCCGTTTCGGCACGCGTGAAGGTGCGCGCGCGCGCAGGCGTGAGGGACGCTTCGAGCGCGCCATGGACGCGTGTTCGGCCCGGCCCGGCGCGCTCCTCCCTTTCGCCCCACTCCCGGCACGGTCGCATCACACATCGCAAGGTCGCCCGCGGTTACGATCGCGGTGGAGGGTGGCCCGGGGCCGGCCCCTCGCCCGCCGGGTCAGTCGAGGGTCGCGAGCCGCTCGAGCAGGAGCTCGACGAAGGCCTCCGCGTCGATCCCCACGCCGACGTGGGCGTTCGGCTCGTGGCCGGTGCGCCGCCAGAGGTCGACGACCGTCCGTCCCCGGCAGAGCTCCGACCCCGTCTCGACGGCGACGTGGCGGTGGGCCGTCTCGACGAGGCCCGGCCGCAGCACGTGCGCCACCGCGACGGCGTCGTGGATCGGTGAGCCGTCGAAGCCGTAGGTCTCACGGTGGAAGACCGAGTAGAAGTCGAGCAGCTCCGCGACCATCGTCCCCGTCCGGCCGCTGTCCCGGAGCCGCGCGGCGTGCGTCGGGGTCACGAGCGCCCTGTGGGTGACGTCGAGTCCGATCATCGTCACGTCGAGGCCGCTCGAGAACACGCGCTCGGCCGCCTCGGGATCGGCCCAGACGTTGAACTCCGCGGCCGGCGTCACGTTCCCCTCGGCGATGGAGCCGCCCATGAGCACGATCCGCCCGAGCCGCTCCGCCGCCGCCGGATGGCGGGCGAGGAGGAGCGCGACGTTCGTGAGGGGACCAACCGGTAGCAGGGTGACGGGCTCGTCGGAGCCGAGGATCCGCTCCGCGAGGAAGTCGACGGCGTGCCGGGCGACCGGGCCGCCCCGCGGCGGCGGCAGCGACGGCCCGTCGAGCCCGCTCTCGCCGTGCACGTACTCCGCCACGAAGCGCGGGCGCACGAGCGGCTGCTCGGCACCCGCCGCGACCTCCACGTCGCCGCGTCCCACGAACTCGAGCACCCGAAGCGCATTCGCGGTCGTCTTCTCGAGGGTCTGGTTGCCGGAGACCGTCGTGACGCCGAGGAGCTCGACCTCGGGGCTCGCGAGAGCCAGCAGGAGCGCGATCGCGTCGTCGTGCCCGGGGTCGCAGTCGATCAGGATCGGCGTCGTCACGAGCCTGCGAGGAACGCGTCCAGCTCCTCCGTCGTGGGCAGGGAGGGCTGCGCGCCGAAGCGCGAGGCGGCGAGCGCGCCCGCGGCGCAGGCCCGGCACAGCGCCTCCCCGCGGGCCCGCTGCTCGAGCAGCGAGACGAGGAGACAGGCGGTGAAGGCATCGCCGGCCGCCGTGCCGTCGACTGCCTCGATCGCGGGCGGGCGGGCCCGGGCGACCTCCTCCCCGCGCTCGAGCAGCACTGCGCCCTCGGCCCCGAGCGTGAGGGCCGTGAGGCGAGGCTCCACGGGCAACGCCTCCCGCTCGAGCCGGTTCACGACCACGAGGTCGGCCCGCTCGACGAGCTCCGCGGGAAGCGAACGCGCGGGAGCCGCGTTGAGGCAGAAGAAGCCGCTGCCCGCCGCCGCAGCCTGGACGGCCTCGACCGGGAGCTCGAGCTGGCAGAGGAGGGCTCCCTCCACCGGCTCGGGGCGTACGGTCCCGTTCGCGCCCGGCACGACGACGATCTGGTTCTCGCCGTCGTCGTCCACGAGGATGAGCGCGATGCCGGTGGCACCCCGCCGCTCGAGGCGGAGGATCACGCCGGACGACTCGAGCTCCGCGAGCGCCTCGGCGGCGAGCTCGTCCTCCCCGACCGCGCCGACCATCGTCACCCGCGCTCCGAGACGCGCGGCGGCGACCGCCTGGTTTGCGCCCTTGCCCCCCGGGACGCGCTCGAGCTCGGCGCCGCCGATCGTCTCCCCCGGCCTCGGCAGCCGCGCCACGCGCGCGACCAGGTCGAGGTTGACCGAGCCGACGACCGTCAGCTCAGGAGGCAAGGGCGCGCAGGTCGTCCACGGCCCGGCCGAGCAGGTTCTCGCGCAGGTCGAAGAGGCCGGCCCAGAGCGACGAGCGATCGGGCGTCGAGGACAGCCGTGCGCCTGCCGCGAGCCCCTCGAGCGCCCGCACGAGCACGGCGAGCTCCATGTAGGCCTCGGTCACCCGTACCGAGCTCGCCCGCACGCCCGCACGTGCCAGCACGGCGTCCCACTCGCGCAGCTCCCCCGCTCCCGGCTCCCCGTACCACGACCGGCCCTCGGCCTCGTTCGGCTCGAGCTCCAGCAGGAAGCGGCCGAGCGGGGCCTCGAGCCCCGCGAGCGCCGTCTCGGCGCGGTCGGCGGCGCGCTGCAGGGCGGCCTGGCGGCGTCCGGGCGTCGCGGGCTCGGCCTCCCCCCTCG
>JACCZA010000129.1 GCA_013696185.1 Actinomycetota bacterium | reverse complement strand
GTTCCCCTCACACCCCCCTCCCGAGGTGACCTAAAGAGGCGAACGCCTTTTCGCCTCTCGGTGTCCGAACAACGCGAGGAGTCGTAGGCCGGAGGGCGATTCACTCGCCCGGGAGGCCAGTCAGTCGTCCGATCAGCGTGCTCTGTCAGGGAAGGGGGGCCCGCGGGGGGAAACCGGAGGTTTCCACCCGCGCTAACCGCTAGGTTTCCCCCACGGTTTATGAGGCGGTACCACGTCACGACGTTCGGTTGCCAGATGAACGCGCACGATTCCGAGCGGATCAAGGGGCTGCTGGAGTCGCTCGGGCTCGGCGAGGCGCCGTCGCAGGAGGAGGCAGACGTCGTCGTCTTCAACACCTGCACCGTGCGCGAGAAGCCCGACGCGCGCTTCGCTGCGCACCTCGCGCAGGCGGCGGCGCACAAGCGGCGGGACCCCGAGCGCGTGATCGCCGTCGGAGGCTGCTACGCCGAGGCGCAGCGCGAGCGGATCTTCGAGCTCTACCCCGAGGTCGATGTCGCCTTCGGCCCCGGCTCGATCCCGCACCTCGGCGATTGGCTCGACGCAGGCGGCACGGCGCCGAGGGGGCGCTTCGCCGAGTGGCGCTCCTTCGCTGGCGACCTTCCGCCCAAGCGTGAGCGTCGCTTCCAGGCCTGGGTGCAGGTCTCGATGGGCTGCAACTCCAAGTGCTCCTACTGCATCGTGCCGGCGGTGAGGGGGCGCGAGCAGAGCAGACGGCCGGGAGACGTGGTGGCGGAGGTGACCCGCCTCGCGGCCGAGGGCGTGCGCGAGATCACACTGCTCGGCCAGAACGTCAACTCGTACGGGCGCGATCTCCTGCCCGGCGTGCGCACGGAGTTTGGAGAGCTCCTACGCGCGTGCGACGAGGTCGAGGGAATCGACCGCATTCGCTTCACGAGCCCGCATCCGAAGGACTTCCGCCGGCCGGTGCTCGCGGCGATGGCCGAGTGCGCGTCGGTCTGCGAGCACGCGCACCTGCCGCTGCAGTCGGGCTCGACGAGGATTCTGAAGGCGATGCGCCGAACCTACAGCCGTGAGCGGTATCTGGCACTCGTCGACGAGCTACGGGCCGCGATCCCCGATCTCGCGCTCACGACCGACGTCATCGTCGGGTTTCCGGGGGAGTCCGAGGGCGACTTCGAGCAGACGCTCGAGCTGGTCGAGGAGGTCGGTTACGACGGCGCGTACACCTTCGTCTACTCGCCCCGCGCCGGCACGGAGGCCGCAACCCTGCCCGACCAGGTGCCGCCCGAGGTGAGGCAGCGCCGGATCGAGCGGCTGATCGAGACCGTGCAGCGGATCGCGGCGGATCGCAACGCCACGCGCGTCGGACGCGTCGAGGAGGTGCTCGTCGAGGGACCGAGCCGGGGTGGGGAGGGCCTCCTGCGCGGCCGCACGCGGCGCAACACGACCGTCAACTTCGCCGGCGTCGCTGCGCCGGGCGAGCTCGTGCAGGTCGCGATCGAGGGCTCGACCTCCACGACGCTGCGCGGCTCGAGTCTCGCCGCGGTCGCAGCCTGATGCGCATCCTCGTCACGGGCTCGAGCGGGCAGATCGGCACGAATCTCGCCCTGCGGCTGCTCGAGGACGGTCACGAGGTGTTCGGTGTCGACAATCGCCTGAACACCTGGACCGACGACTTCCGCTACCTGCTCCAGGATCTGAGCCAGCACTATCCCGCCTTCCCGGGCGGGATCGGCGGCGTCGAGTACCCACCGGCCGACCTCGTCGTCCACCTCGCGGCCCACGCGAAGGTGCACCAGCTCGTGCGCGAGCCGCACCGGGCGCTCGAGAACGCCGTGATGACCTTCAACGTGCTCGAGTACTGCCGCCAGCAGCGCGTGCCGCTCGTGTTCTCCTCGACGCGGGAGGTCTACGGCGACGTGCGCCGCTTCGAGGGCTACGGCGAGGAGAGCGCCGACTTCGCCTTCACCGAGAGCCCGTACTCGGCCTCGAAGATCGCGAGCGAGGCGCTGATCTACTCGTACGCGCGCTGCTACGCGCTCCGCTATCTCGTCTTTCGCTTCTCGAACGTGTACGGCCGCTTCGACAACGATCTGCGGCGCATGTCGCGTGTTCTGCCCCTCTTCACCCACTCGATACTGCGAGGCGAGCCGATCACCGTCTACGGCGGAGCCGACAAGGTGCTCGACTTCACCTACGTCGACGACTGCATCGAGGGGATCGTGCGCGGCATCGAGGAGCTCGCGGTCGGGCGGATCGGGAACGAGACGATCAACCTGGCCTTCGGGGAGGGCAACACTCTCGTGCGCGCCGCGGAGCTGATCGGCGCCGAGCTCGGCGTCGAGCCGAGGATGACCATGGCGCCGTCCCTCCTCGGCGAAGTCACGCACTACGTCGCCGACATCCGCAAGGCGCGGGACCTCCTCGGCTGGACGCCGCGCGTGCCGCTCGACGACGGCATCCCGCGCTCGGTGGCGTGGTTCCGCGAGCATCGCTCAGTGCATCCGGAGGACGATCTGCCCCACGCGGTCGACGCCTCGGAGATCGGGTGGAAGGCGTATGCGACCCCGCCCGGCGCCTAGCGGCGCGGTCCTCGCCCTCTTCGGACCGACAGCCTCCGGCAAGAGCCGGATCGCCCAGGAGCTCGCCGAGCGAACGGGGGGCGAGCTCGTCTCGGCCGACTCCATGCAGGCCTACCGCGGCCTGCCGATCCTGACGAATCAGCCGGAGCGCCCGACGCGCCTCGTCGGGGTCTGGGCGCTCGACCACGAGGGCTCGGTCGGGGAGTACGCAGATCTCGCGCACGCGGCGATCGACGAGGTGCTCGCTGCCGGCCGCACGCCGATCGTCGTCGGCGGCACCGGCCTCTACCTGCGCGCGGCCCTCGCGGAGCTGGAGCTGCCGCCTGCCCCGGAGCCGGGCGCGCGGGAGCGCTCCGAGACGGCCTATGACGCCCTCGGCCCCGGCGGAGCGCACGCCCTCCTCGCCGCGTGCGATCCCGGCGCGGCCGCGGCGGTGCACCCGAACGACCGCCGGCGGGTCGTGCGCGCGCTCGAGCTCGCGGAGAGGGGAGGGCCGGCTCGCCGGCGCGACCGTCTCTGGGAGGGCGAGACACGGCATCCAACGCACGTCTTCGGGCTCGAGCTGGACCCGGCGGTGCTCGAGCGACGCATCGTCGAGCGGGCCCAGCTGATGTTCGAGGAAGGCGTCGAGGCCGAGGTGCGCCGGGCGCTGACGCGCCCGATCTCCGCGGCGGCACGCCGGGCGATCGGCATCGACGAGATCGCGAGCCTGCCGCCCGCGGAGGCGCTCGCGGCGCTCGTCGTGAGGACGCGGCGCTTCGCCGCCTACCAGCGGAAGTGGCAGCGACGGATCCCGGGCCTTGTTAGCGTCCGCGCCGATCGACCAGCCGGGGAGATCGCCGATGAGATTCTCGAAGTGGCAGGCGCTCGGGAACGACTACCTGCTCGTCGAGCGGGCTGAGCTCGCCGTCCCGCTCACGCCCGAGCGCGTGCGCGCGCTCTGCGACCGCCACTACGGCGTCGGCGCCGACGGACTGCTGGAGATCCGCTCCCAGGTGGGTGTCGAGGCGCACGTCGAGATCTGGAATCCCGACGGCTCGACGGCCGAGCTCTCCGGCAACGGCACGCGCATCGCCGCGCGCTGGCTGGCGGGGCGGATCCGCGGCGAAGCGGCGAAGGAGGAGGAGGAGGCGCTGCGGATTCTGGTCGGCGGCAGGCTGACCGTGGCGGTCGTGAGCGGCTCGAGCGTGCGCATGCACCTGGGGCTCGTCCATGTGGGCGCGAACGAGCGGCTCGACGTCGACGGGGAGGAGCTCGAGCTCACGCCCGTCTTGGTCGGCAACCCGCACGCGGTCCTTCGGCGCGAGCCGTCGAGGCGCGACCTGCTCCGCCTCGGCCCGCTGATCGAGCGCCACGCCCGCTTTCCGCAGCGAACGAACGTCCAGCTCGTCCGCGTGGAGAGCCGCAGCGAGCTGACCGTGGCGGTGTGGGAGCGGGGCGCGGGGGAGACGCTCTCCTCCGGGACGAGCGCGGTCGCCGCCGCCGCCGCCGCCGTGAGGAACGGCTGGGCCGAGAGCCCCGTCGCCGTGCGCCTGCCTGGCGGGGAGGTGCGGGTCGAGGTGGTCGGGGACACGGCGTACCTGACCGGCCCCGCGGAGGAGGTCTTCCGCGGCGAGCTCCCGGACGAGCCGGCCGTGTAGCGGTGGGCCGGACTCCCGCTCAGGTGCCGATCGAGAACTCGCGCAGGACGTCGTTCAGGCTCGTCTTCAGATCGGTCGCGGCGCTGCGCTCGCCGACGATCAGGGCGCAGGCGACCTGGAACGTGCCGGCGGGGTAGGAGCGCGGGCGCGTCCCCGGCAGGACGACCGAGCGCGGCGGCACGTGCCCCCGGTGCTCGACCGGCTCGGGGCCCCTGACGTCGACGATCGGCACGGAGGCGGTGAGCGAGACGTTCGGGGCCAGCACGGCACCCGCGCCGATGCGGACGCCCTCGGTCACGATGCAGCGCGAGCCGAGAAACGCGCCGTCCTCGACGATCACCGGGCTCGCCTGCAGGGGCTCGAGCACCCCTCCGATACCCACACCGCCGGCGAGGTGGACGTCGGCGCCGATCTGCGCGCACGACCCGACCGTGGCCCACGTGTCCACCATCGTGCGCGGTCCGACCCACGCGCCGATGTTGACGTAGCCCGGCATCAGCACCACCCCGGGCGAGAGGAACGAGCCGCGGCGGGCCACGGCCGGCGGCACGACGCGCACCCCGTCGGCCGGCTCCACCTGCTTGAGCGGCACCTTGTCCAGGTAGCGGAACGGGCCCACCGTCTCGGGCTCGACGTTGCGCAGCTTGAAGTAGAGAAGGATCGCCTGCTTCACCCACTCGTGCACGACCCAGCCGTCGCCCTGGGGCTCCGCGACGCGCAGCGCGCCACGATCGAGGAGCCCGATCGTCTCCTCGACGGCCTCGGGCTCGCCGCCGCCGGCCTCCCACGCCCGCGCGATCGCCGACTCGAGCTCCGCGGGGCTCAGAGCACGCGCTCCAGGATCTCGACGGCACGGCGACAGTCCTCGAGGCTCGGAACGAGTGCGAAGCGGACGTAGCCCTCGCCGGCCTCGCCGAAGTACGCACCGGGCGCGACGACGATGCCCTGCTCCAGCAGTCGCCCGGCGAACGCCTCCGAGCCCTCGCCGTCCGGCACTGCCACCCAGAGGTACATCGTGGCCCGGCTGCCCGCGAGCCGCAGGCCCTTGCGGGCGAGGAGCTCCAGGAAGAGCTCGCGCTTGGCGGCGTAGACGGCGCGCGTGCGCTCCACGTGCTCCTCGTCCCCCCAGGCGACCACCGAGGCGCGCTGGACGAACTCCTGCGGCGCCGTCCCGACCGTCGGGCGGAAGGCGCGCAGGGCACCGATCAACTCGGGGTCCCCCGCCGCGAACCCCGAGCGGTAGCCCGTCATCGAGGAGCGCTTGCTGAGCGTGTTGAAGGCGATCACGTTGCGCCGGTCGCCCACCTGCAGCACGGAGGCGGGCGGCTCGTCGAACCAGAGCTCGCTGTAGGCCTCGTCGGAGGCGAGCACGAAGTCGTGCTCGAGCGCCAGCCCGGCCAGGCGGCGATACAGCTCGATCGGCGCGGTCGCCCCCGTCGGGTTGTTCGGGTAGTTGAGCCAGAGGATCGCCAGGCGCCCGAGCACGTCCGCGTCGAGTGCGTCCAGGTCGGGGAGGAAGGCGAAGCGCTCGAGGAGCGGCAGCCGCAGGAGCTCGCCTCCGGCGAAGAGGGCGCCACGCTCGGCCACGGGGTAGCCCGGCTCGGTCACCGCCACCAGCTTGCGTCCGCCGTCCCGGTCGACGAGCACCTGCGCGAGGCTGAAGATCGCCTCCTTGCTGCCGAGGGTGGGGATGATCTCGCGCTCGGGGTCGAGCTCGACGCCGAAGCGCCGCTCGCACCAGCCGGCGATCGCGCCCCGCAGCTCGGGCAGCCCTTGTGCCAGCGGGTAGCGGGACGTCTCGGTCAGGCTCTCCACGAGCGCGCGGCGGATCCGCTCGTCCGTCGGCTCACGCGGGTCGCCGACGCCGAAGTCGATCAGGTGGACGCCGCGGGCCGCCACGTCCCGCTTCGCCTGCTCGAGGCGCACGAAGGGGTACGTGGCGAGCCGCGTCAGGACGGGAGACAGCCGCACGGCCTCGAGCTCTCGGGTGCGCTCGCCACGAGGCTCGAGCTTAACGACCATCCTCGCCGGCACGGGCTCACCGAAGCCTCCCCGGGCATAATCACCCCCGTGACCGTCAGGCAGCCGGAAGCATCCCCGCACCAGGAGCCCGAGCGCGGCTTCGTGCTCGCCGTCCTCGGGCCCGGGGTGGACGAGGGCGAAGCGCTCGCGGAGCTCGACGAGCTCGCCCGCACCGCAGGCGTCCGACCGCTCGGGCGGCTCGTGCAGCACCGGGCGCAGCCGGATCCGCGCACCTACGTCGGCAAGGGGAAGCTCGAGGAGCTCGAGCACGCCTTCGCGCAGGATGGTGCAGAGGTGCTCCTCGTCGACGACGAGCTCAAGCCCGGACAGCAGCGGGCGCTCGAGAACGCGCTGTCCGCGCGCGTCGTGGACAGGACGCAGCTGATCCTCGACATCTTCGCCCAGCACGCCGTCAGCGCCGAGGGCAAGCTCCAGGTCGAGCTCGCGCAGCTCCAGTACAACCTGCCTCGCATGCGGGGACTCTGGCAGCACCTCGAGCGGCTCGGCGGCGGGGTCGGCACGAGAGGCCCCGGCGAGACGCAGCTCGAGACCGACCGCCGGATCGCCGGCCGGCGGATCTCCCTGCTCCGCCGCCGGCTGAAGGAGGTCTCGCGCCAGCGCGATGTGCGCCGGCAGGAGCGCCGCCGCACCCAGATCCCCACAGTTGCGCTCGCGGGCTACACGAACGTCGGCAAGTCCACCCTCCTGAACGCCCTCACGGACGCGGCTGCCTCGGTCGACAACCGCCTGTTCGAGACGCTCGACCCGACCACGCGCGGCTTCGAGCACGAGGGACGCCGTTACCTCGTCACCGACACTGTCGGCTTCATCCGGCGGCTGCCGACCCAGCTCGTCGAGGGCTTCGCGGCGACGCTCGAGGAGACGCTCGTCGCGGACCTCGTGCTGCACGTCGTGGATGCCTCGGCACCTCCCGAGCGCCTCGAGGAGCAGCGGGCCGCCGTCGACGCCGTCCTCGCGGAGATCGGCGCGGCCGAGCTGCCGCTCGAGCTCGTCCTGAACAAGATCGACGCCGTCGATCCGCTCCGGCGCCGCCGGCTCGAGAACCAGTTCCCCGGCGCGCTGCAGGTCTCGGCACTGACGGGCGACGGGCTCGCAGAGCTGCGCAGGCGCATCGCCGAGCGCTTCTCCGACCGCTTCCAGGCGGTGCGCCTGCTCGTGCCCTATGACCACGGTGACAGGCTGAGCGAGCTGTACGCCCTCGGCGCGCCGATCGCGGAACGGACGGACACGCCGGAGGGCGTGGTGATCCGCGCCCTCCTGCCGCCCGCGGAGGTCCGCCGCTTCGCGCCCTACCTCGTCGCCGAGGCGGTTGCCGGCGCCGAGCTCGGATCCCGGCGCACGTCGGGGTGATCGACCTTCCGATCCGGCGTCTCCGGGGCGAGGCGACCCTGCCGCACCACGCCTACCTCGGGGACGCCGGTCTCGACCTGTCCTCGTGCGACCGCGTCGTCCTCGAGCCGGGCACCCGCGCGGTGGTCGGCACGGGCCTCGCAGTCGCCATCCCCGAGGGCCACGCCGGGTTCGTGCTGCCCCGCTCGGGTCTCGCGGCGAACCACGGCCTCACGATCCTCAACGCACCCGGGTTGATCGACTCCGGCTACCGCGGCGAGCTGCGCGTGATCCTGCACAACACCGACGCGCACGAGGCGTTCGTCGTCGAGCCCGGAGCACGCGTCGCGCAACTCGTCGTCCTACCGATCTCGAGCGTCTCGCTTGTCGAGTACGAGGAGCTGGCGGAGACGGAGCGGGGGGGCCGCGGACACGGCTCCTCGGGGCTCTAGCGCAGGGGCGGGGCGGGCTCGACGCGTATGACGAAGACGTAGCGAGTGCTCACGCCGAGGCGGGCGACCACCCGCCAGCAGCCCGGGGAGGAGAAGTAGAGCGCCGAGGCCGTGAAGCCCTCCTTGAACGGGTACTTGGCCGAGATGTCCGCCCTGAGCGCCGGTGCTTCGCCGTCGAGGCGCCGGCCGCTGACGCGGAGCCGTCCCCACTTGCTGCCATTGTCCCTGAACCAGCCGATCTTCTGCCCACGCGGATCGGCTACGAAAGCCGTGTCCGCACGCGTGTATCCCATCCAGAGCGTGCCGCGGCGGAGCCACCGGGTCGACAGACTTCCCATCCACGCGTTCGGCGGCTTCGGCTGGAAGGCGGTTGCCGGACACGCCGGCTCCTGCGCCGAGCGGGCGGGGCGAGGCACAGCTTCGACGGCTGCCGGACCGATCAGGGCAACCACGGCGACAACCGTCAGCAGCCGTGCACGCATGCTCCGGGAGTCTAGCGCCGGCCGCCGCGCTCCCGCGCGCGCCGCGCGGCGACCTCGTGCGCCTCGTGCTCGAGCTCGTCCGGCAGCGGCTCGAGCATCACGTCACCCTCGCCGCGCCGGCTGAGCGCGCGCTCCAGGAGCCAGTCCGCGAGCCAGGGGTTCCGGGGAAGGAGGGGGCCGTGTAGGTACGTCCCGACCGCGTTGCCGATCCGGCAGCCCTCGAAGCCGCTCTCGCCGTCGTTCCCGAACCCAGCCACCACGCGCCCGAGCGGCGTGCCGCTCTCGTCGAGCAGCGTCCTGCCTGCGTGGTTCTCGAAGCCGGCCAGGGCTCGCCTCTCTCCCGGCTCGAGCTCGCACTCGAGCAGGACGTCGCCGATCAGCCTGCGGCTCCCGGCGACCGTCTCGAGCGGGA
Organism: Actinomycetota bacterium; assembly: GCA_013696185.1. Classification (GTDB taxonomy): domain Bacteria; phylum Actinomycetota; class Thermoleophilia; order Gaiellales; family Gaiellaceae; genus JACCZA01. The sequence continues at coordinate 3,294 of JACCZA010000129.1, read as the reverse complement.
AGAGGCCGACGCCTGGAAGCCGCTCGCCGCTCCCGTCGAGGTACGAGCGGCCCATCAGCTGGTAGCCGCCGCACACCGCGAGGAGCGCGGCTCCCCCGTCGACGGCGGCCCGGGCCGCCTCGCCCTTGGCCGCCAGGTCGGGCGCGATCAGCGCCTGCTCGCGATCCTGGCCGCCGCCGATGTAGAGCAGGTCGTGTTCTCCCGGCACGAGGTCGTCCCCGACGCTCACGTCGCGCACCTCGAGCCGGTGGCCGCGCCAGGCCGCGCGCCGCTCCAGCACCGCGATGTTGCCGCGATCGGCGTAGATGTTCAGGTAGTCGGGATAGAGGTGCCCGACGACGATCCGGCTCACGCGGCTCGCTCGTCCCAGTAGGGGCGCACGTAGCCGCGGCCCGCCACGGTCTTCCGCAGCGACAGCATGGCGGTGTAGGTGGGGAGGATGACGAGCTCGCCGCCGGGCGGCGTCAGCTCGAGCCCACGGTCGAGCGCGCGCTCCAGCTCGGGCACGAGCTCGATCCGCTCCGGGTCGACGCCCGCGTACTTGCAGCGCAGCGAGAGCTCGGCCGCACGCTCGCCCGTCGCGATCACGCGCTCGAGGCGCTCGAGCAGGGGCTCGAAGTCGACGTCCCAGATCCACGAGACGTCGCGCCCGTCGGCGATCGCGTCGTTGAGCGCGATCACGGCCAGCGTCGGCGCCCCGCCCGCGAGGAGCGTGCGTACCGCCTCGTTCGCCCCCGCCGGGTTCTTGATCAGGAGCACGAGCACGCGGCGGTCGCCCACCGCGATCCGCTCGAAACGGCCGAAGGCGGCGCTGAAGCGCTCGAGCCCGGCTCGGACGTCGTCGAGCCCCGCACCGAGCGCGAGCGCGAGCGACGCGGCCGCGAGCGCGTTGTACACGTTGTAGAGGCCGGGCAGCCGCAGCGCGATCCGCGTCGTCCCGCCCGGCGCGACGAGGTCGAATGCGGCGCTCTCGAGGCCGTTCAGCTCGATCCCGCGCGCGACGACGTCGAGTGCCGGACGCGCGTGACCGCACTTCGGGCAGCGGTAGTCGCCGAGGTGGCCGACGTAGACCGCGGCGTAGGCGTACGGCGTCCCGCAGCGGATGCAGTGGCTCGAGTCGGCGGCGTGAGGAACGGCCGGCAGGGCGTGGCGCGGGTCGTCGAGCCCGAAGACGGTCGGGGTTCCTCCCTCGGTGGACAGGGAGGCGACCTGCGGGTCGTCGCCGTTCACGACGAGCGCCGTCGCGGCGGGCAGGCCGCGCACCGCCGCGCGCCAGCCGTCCGCCACCAGCTCGAGCTCCCCGTAGCGGTCGAGCTGGTCGCGAAAGAGGTTGCCGAGACAGAGTGCGCGCGGATGGATGCGCCGCACCACCTCTGGCAGCGCGGCCTCGTCGACCTCGAGCAGCCCGAGCTCTGCGCCGTCGGCACGAAGCAGGGCGGAGGCCACGCCCGAGACGAGGTTCGCGCCGGAGCGGTTGTGAGCCAGCCGGAACCGCGTCGAGAGGATCTCGGCCGCCATCGCCGCCGTCGTCGTCTTGCCGTTCGTGGCCGAGACGAGAGCCGAGCCCAGGGGCAGGCGACGGCCGAGCCTGTCGATCGCGTCGGGATCGAGCCTGAGCAGGAGCTTGCCGGGAAGCGTCGTGCCTCCGCCGGCGCCCGCGAGCCGCGAGAGACGCCCCGCCGCCCGCGCCAGCGCTATCTCGAGACCCAGGCGCACAGCGCCGACCAGTGTATTCGGGCTGTTGGCAGATCCCTGGAACGGGTGATGTGCGCCGGGAAGCGAGCGCCGTAAGGTGCGCGAGATCGGGCGACCGCAGGGGTGCCGGTGAGCGAGGGGAGAGCGATGGGGACGGAGACGATCGCGCAGAGGCGCGCGGCTGCGACGTGAGGGCTCTGCCGGCCGAGGCTCTCGGCGCCGAGACCACCGCGAGCCTGCGCGTTCCCCTCCGCGAGGAGGCTCTGCCGTACTTCGCGGTGCTCGCGGTCGTCGCCGGCGGAGCAGCGGCGATCCTGCTCGGCCGGCTCGGCTCCGGCACGCACGGCTGGGGCTCGTTCCTCCTCCTCTCGGGGGCGGGTGCGATCGCGCATCTGCTGGTATCGCGGGCTCCGGGCTCACCCGTCTCTCACGCCGGCGTCGCCTTCGTCATCCCGGCGGCTCTGCTCCTGCCCCCCGAGCTCGTCCTGCTGACGGCGGTCGCCTCGCAGCTGCCCGCGTGGCTCGGCCGGCGCGGACCATTCCCGCTCGCCACCCTCACGATCGGCAGCTCGGCCCTGGCCGGGCTCGGTGCATGGGCCGCGGCGCAGGCCGTCGGCTCCCTCGACCTCGTCGGCTCGCAGGCGGTCTGGGCGGTGGCGGGGATCGCTGCCTCGATAATCTTCGTCCTGCTCTCGCGCGGCCTGCTCGCGGTGCTGCTCGGGCTGGCTCGAGGCACCTCGCTCGGGGAGAGCGGCCTGTTCGCGCTCGGGACGATCTCGACGGACGTCGTGCTCGCCGCGACGGGCATCGGCGTCGCAACGCTGTGGCGCACGGATCCCTGGCTCCTGCCCGTCGCGCTCGCACCGCTCGTGCTCATCCACCGGTCGCTCTCGGTGCCCGCGCTCGAGCTCGAGGCACGGCTCGACGCGAAGACGGGTCTCTACAACGCGCGCCACTTCACGCGGGCGCTCGAGCAAGAGCTGGCGCGGACGGAGCGCTGTAACCGGCCCCTCTCGCTCCTGATGATCGACCTCGACCTGCTGCGCGAGATCAACAACGCGCACGGTCACCTGGCCGGCGACGAGGTGATTCGCGAGGTCGCCTCCGTCTTCCGCCTGTCGCTGCGCGACTACGACATCGCGGGTCGGTTCGGGGGCGAGGAGTTCACGGTCGCCCTGCCCGAGACCGATCGGGAGCAGGCCCTCGCGGTCGCCGAGCGGCTCCGAGCCACGGTCGCGGAGACGAGGTTCGAGGTGCGCACCGCGCGCGTACCGCTGCGGGCAACGGTGTCGATCGGGGTGGCGGGCTGTCCCGACGATGCGGCGGACGTCGCCGCGCTCGTCCACGCGGCCGACGTGGCGGTCTACCGCGCGAAGCAGCGGGGGAGGAACAGAGTCGTCTCGGCGCAGCTCGGTGCGGAGACGAACGTGCCGTCCGGGCGGCTCGTTGCCCGCCGGGAGCACGTGCAACCCTCCTCGCCGCTCCGTCCACGACGAGCGCGGCGGCCCGCCGTCGAGCGCCGCCGCCATCCGCGCCCGCGCTCCGTCCCCGCGCTCGAGCGGCTGCTCGGCGGGCGGCGGGCGAGCAGCACGGTTGCCG
>JACCZA010000117.1 GCA_013696185.1 Actinomycetota bacterium | reverse complement strand
GGCCGCACGTTCGCCGACGTCGTGATCGGCGTCCCTCCCGGAGCGGCCGTCGGCCAGGGCCACGCCGCTGCCGACGCGGTCGAGGCGGCGGTCCAGCGCGCGCTGCCGCGGAGCGACGTCGTCGTCCACGTGGAGCCGAGCGAGGAGGAGGCGCTCGTGCGGGAGCGCGTGCTCGCCGCGGCGCTCGGCGTTCCCGGCGTGCGCGAGGTGCACAACGTCAACATCGTCAGCCTCGGCGAGCGGATCGAGGTGTCGCTCCACCTGAAGCTGCCGGGCTCGGTGTCGCTCGAGCAGGCGCACGAGGTGGCGAACGAGGTCGAGCGGGCGATCGCGGCGGCGGCGCCTGAGGTCGACGCGGTGCAGACGCACCTCGAGCCGCTCGGCGAGGGCGCCCGCGGGCTGCCACCGCGCGTAGGGGACGTCGAGCGGCAGTCGGTCGCGGTGAGGCGGATCGTGCAGGGGGCGACGGGACGGCCGCCGCGCTCCCTCCGCTTCGTCCACACCGACGAGGGCGTGCTCGCCTTCCTCACGCTCGGCCTCGACGGCGCGACGGATCTGCGCGAGGCCCACCGCCGGGCGACCGAGGTCGAGCAGCGGATCCGCCGCGAGGAGCCGTGGCTCGCCGACGTGATCATCCACACGGAGCCGTAGGGCGGACGGCACGCGGCGGCGTGCCGGCGGCGCATCTGCTCCCGGGGCGCCGCTAGCCTCGCCCGGATGCGCCTTTGCATGTTCGCGCCGCTCGACCGGGATCTCGAGCGCGGCTGGCCCGGGCGGATCGACGGCGACCGTGTCGTGCAGCTCGCGGCGCAGACGCTCCAGGCGTTCTTCGCCGGTGGGGGAGGCGCGCGCGAGCATGCCGAGTATCCGCTCGAAGAGGTGCGCCTGCTGGCGCCCGTGCGCCCCCCGCCGTCCGTGCGCGACTTCTACGCCTTCGAGCAGCACGTTGCCACGGCGTACGCCAGGCGCGGCCGGCCCGTGCCGCCGGAGTGGTACGCCCAGCCGGTCTTCTCCTTCTCGAACCCGTCAGCGATCGTCGGGCCGGACGAGGACGTGGCCTACCCGGAGGGGACGGTCGAGCTCGACTACGAGCTCGAGGTCGCGGCGATCATCGGCGCGGAGGGGGCGATCGGCGGCTTCACCGTGATGAACGACTGGTCGGCGCGCGACCTGCAGCGGGCGGAGATGAGCGTCGGCCTGGGGCCCGCGAAGGGCAAGGACTTCGCAACGAGCCTCGGACCCGTCGTCGTGACGCCGGACGAGCTCGGCGACCTGCGGCTCGAGCTCGTCGCCCGCGTCGACGGGGAGGAGCGCTCGCGCGGCAACCTCTGCGACATGTACCACTCCTGGGCGGCGATCCTCGCCCACGCGGCGCGCAACACGAGGCTCGTGCCGGGAGACGTGATCGGCTCGGGCACCGTCGGCAGCGGCTGCATTCTCGAGCACGGCGACGGCCGCTGGCTGCAGCGCGGCCAGACGGTGGAGCTCGAGGTCGAGGGGATCGGCGTCCTGCGCAACCGCGTGGTCTGACAGCCAGTTCTACAGGTCGCTCCGCCCGAAGGCGAGCGCGGCGATCCCGAGCACGAGCGCGAGGTAGGCGAGAGACCAGGCGAGGAGCGAGGAGCCACCGGCCTGGGCCCCGCCGAACGGCCCGAGCTGGAGCGCGATCTCGGTGAAGCCGCGCGTGTCCTCCGTGATGCGGTGCAGCCCGTCCTGGTAGAGCGCCTCGAACGGGAGCAACCAGGACGTGGCGCGTGCCACCGAGACCAGGGTGGGCGAGTCGAGCGCCTCGCCGATCTGACCCAGCAGGCCGCTCACGAGGCCGGCTCCGAAGACCATGAAGATCGCGATCCCGTTCGCGGTCGCGGACAGGAAGACCGAGCCGAGCAGGGAGATCGCGGTCACGATGCCGACGCCTGCCGCCAGCTCGAGCGCCGGTGCGACCACGCTGTCGGGTCGCCAGGGGCCGGCGGCGACCGTGATCGCGAGCGCGCCGGCGAACACCGCGATCGCGTAGAGGCCCGAGACCGCGGCCGCGCCCAGGAAGCGCGCGACGAGGAAGGCGACGCGCCCCACCGGCCGGACGACGAGCGGCTGCAGGAGACCGCGCTCCGCGTCACCCCGCACGGAGCCGAGGGTGAGGAAGACGCCGAGCACCGTGCCGAGGAAGAGCGTCGCGAACATCGAGAGGCCGAAGAGCGTGGCGCCGGTCAGGGTCTCGACGTCGACGCCGCTGTCGGTCGCGCCCGAGAAGCTGCGCGCCTCCTCGAACGCCTTCGTCGCCCCGAGCCAGTAGAGGGCGAGGAACAGGATCGTCAGGAGCACGACGACGACGAAGACCTTGCGCCGCACCGCCTCCCGCAGCGCGTAGCCGATCAGCGTCGGGATCGCGCTCACGAGGTGTCGCCCTCGACCGCCTGCAGGTAGACGTCCTCGAGCGTGGCCGCGAGTGCCCTGACGCCGTAGACCCGCTCGCCCTCGCCGACGAGCCGGGCGACGAGCGCGGGCGCATCCTCGCGCGAGGCGTCGGGAAAGCTCCGCACCCCGCCTGCCAGCTCGATCTCGACGCCGCGCGGGCGGGAGAGCTCCTCCGGCCGCCCGGCCGCGACCACCTCCCCTCGCTGGATGATCACGACCCGGTCGCACACGCGCTCGACCTCGCTCAGGAGATGCGAGTTCAGGAGGACGCCGATGCCCCGCCCCCGGAGCTCCTCCAGCAGCCGGCGGACGATGCGGCGGCCGACGGGGTCGAGCGCGCTCGTCGGCTCGTCGAGGAGCAGCAGCCTGGGTGAGCCCACGAGCGCCTGCGCGAGGCCGAGCCGCTGCTGCATCCCCTTCGACATCGCCTCGACCCGTCGCGCCCGCGCGTCGCCGAGTCCGACGAGCTCGAGCAGCTCCGCCCGCTCGCCCTCTCCGCCGCTCGAGCCGGCGAGCTTCTGGTGCAGCGAGAGCACCTCGTCGGCGCTGTACCAGCCGGGAAAGCGGAAGAGCTCGGCGAGGTAGCCGAGCGCAGCCCGAGCAGCCGGCGATCCGGCAGGCCGGTCGAGGATCGTGGCGCTCCCGCCGCTCGGGCGGATCAGCCCGCAGGCGATCTTGACGAGCGTCGACTTGCCGGCGCCGTTCGGGCCGAGCAGGCCGACGAGCTCGCCCTCGCCCACCTCGAGGTCGATCCCGCGCAGCGCCTGAATCCGCCCGTAGCGCTTCTCGAGGGCGCGGACTGCGAGCGCGGCGGCGGCCACGCGCCCGAGTGTATGGACGGCCCCTCCGAGGCCCGTCGGCAAGAATGGCGGGCGTGCGCCGGCTCGTGCTCGACTGGGACGGCACCGTGACGGAGGTCGACACCCTCCACCTCGTGCTCGAGCGCTTCGGCGACCCCGGCCTGTTCCGCAGGACGGAGGGGCAGCTGGGCCACACGCTCGGCCTGCACGAGGTGATCGCGGTCGAGTTCGCGAGCGTGCGCGCGCCGCTCGCCGAGGTCGTCGAGTGGCTGCTCGAACACGTCCGCATCCGGCCGGGCTTCCGCGAGCTCGCCGAGCGCTGGCGGCCCCTCGTCCTCTCGAGCGGCTTCCGGGAGCTGATCGAGCCCGTGCTCGCGCGCGAGGGGGTCGAGCTCGAGCTGCTCGCGAACGAGCTCGACCCGAGCCCGGAGGGCTGGCGCGTCCGCTTCCGCGACGAGGCCGTCTGCGCCACGTGCGGCGAGGCCTGCAAGCGCGGCTCGCTGCTCGAGGATCCCGTCACGTACGTGGGCGACGGCTACTCCGATCGCTGCGCAGCCCTCGCCGCCGACCGGGTGTTCGCGACCGGCGCCCTCGCCCGTTACCTCGACGGCCTCGGGGTGCCGTTCGAGCCCTTCTCCGACCTCCATGACGTGGCGCGCGGGCTCGAGCGCCCGGCACGCTGAGGCCCGATGCCGCTGCTCCCGATCCCCGACCCGTACAGCTTCGAGCTCTCGACGCTCCGCACGCGCGCCTGGGGGCCGGACCGCGCGAACCTCTGGCACGAGGGTGGGCTGCACCGGGTCGTCCGGGGCAGGGAGGTGCGCGTCGAGCCCGCTCCCGGAGGCGTCCTCGTCGAGCCCCTCGACGCGACGATCGAGCCGGTCATCTCGCACCTGCTCGGCCTGCCCTTCGACCTCGACGGCTTCCGTGCTTTCGTGCGCTCGGAGACGACCCTCGCCCCGCTCGCCGCGCGGCTGGCGGGCCTGCGGCCGATGCTCGCCCCGGATCCGTTCGAGGCGCTCGTCAGCTCGATCACCGCCCAGCAGGTCTCGCTCTTCGCCGCCTTCGCGGTGCGCAACCGGCTGATCGAGCGCTTCGGCGTGCGGGCCGGGGACGCCTGGGCCTTCCCGACGCGAGAGCGCCTCGCCGCCGCCGCTCCCCACGAGCTCGTCGCGCTCGGCTTCTCGGGACGCAAGGCGGAGTACGTCGTCGATCTCGCGCGGAGCCCCCTCGACCTGGCGGGGCTCGAGCGGCTCCCCGACGACGAGGTGAAGGCGGCGATCCTCGCTCAGCGGGGCCTCGGCGAGTGGACCGCCGACTGGTTCCTCGCCCGCCACCTCGCCCGGGCGCACGCGTGGCCCGCGGGCGACCTCGCGGTGCGCAAGGCGGTGTCGGCCTTCTATGGTTCCGGCCGCGACCTGACGACCGACGAGGTACGCGCCATCGCGCCCCGCTTCCATCCCTTCGAGAACCTGACGGTGCACTACCTCCTGGCAGCCGGGCAGGTCGGCCCGTGAGGGTGCGCCGCGCCGCGGAGGACGACCTTTCGACCCTGCACGAGCTCTGGCGGGCGTTCGCGCGTGAGATCCCCGAGCCCCCGCACGTGGAGAGCGACAGCGAGCAGGAGCTGGAGGAGATCGCGGAGATCGTGCGCGGCGGGGTGGCGCTGCTCGCCGAGGACGACGACGCGCGCCCGCTCGGGCTCGCGCTCGCGCGGCGGCGCGGCTCCAGGCTGGGTCGCCTGACCGACCTCTACGTCGTCCCCGCCGCACGGCGTCAGGGCGTCGCGGCGGCGCTCGTGCGCGAGGTCGCCGCCCTCTTCCGCGCGGACGGGCTCGAGTACCTCGATCTCGAGGTGGCCGCATCGAACCGGGCGGCGCGCGCGGTCTACGCGGGTTGGGGGTTCCGCGAGGAGACGCTCGGCCTCGTGACCGGGCTCGAGGCGCTCTCGGACCGGCTGGCGCAGAGGAGCGAGGGCGCGTCGTTCGGCTCGATCCACATCCAGTCCGACGACGTCTCGGCCGTGGAGCGCGCCGTGCGGCAGTTCGTCCCGCGCCTGCCCGGTCGCTCGCGGGGCAGCATCGTCTCGGCGCCGCGGAACGGCTGGGTCGCCTTGTACGACGACGTCTGCGATCGCGAGCCCACGCAGCTCCGCCGTCTCGCCCGGGAGCTCTCGGAGCGAATGGGGGCCGTCGTGCTCGCGCTCGGCGTGGAGGAGGGAAAGGTCGTCCGCTTCAGCCTCCTCGACCGGGGCGCCGTCGTCGACGAGTATCTGTCGGTGCAGGAGTACTACGGCCCGTTGCCTCCCGGGGACGTGATCGCGCTCGCCGCGAACCCCACGGTCGTCTCCCGGTTGACGGGCGCCGAGCCGCAGGCGATCCGGGCTGCCGCGGTCCACGGGGCCTCTCCGGCCGAGCTGCCCCCGCCGGCGGAGTTGCTCGCCGGTCTGGCCCGCGCGATGGGGATCGAGGGCGCCGAGCACGGGTGGGACGACGCGCCCGAGGTTCCCGGAGCGAGCAGGATCGAGCGGGCATGAAGGTCGTCCTCCTGCACGCGCTGCCACTCGACGAGCGGATGTGGGAGTCGCAGGTCGCCGTGCTCGACGGTCACGAGGTCGTGGCACCGAAGCTGTACCCGCTGGGGAGCTCGATGGAGGAGTGGGCGGACGGGGTCCTGGCTCTCGCCGGCGGCGGCCCGCTCGTGCTCGTCGGTGCCTCGATGGGCGGCTATTGCTCGCTCGCGATCGCAAGGCGAGTCCCCGAGCGCGTCCGGGCCGTCCTGCTGGCC
>JACCZA010000099.1 GCA_013696185.1 Actinomycetota bacterium | reverse complement strand
GTGAGCGCGACCTCGACGCTCTCGCATTCCGGCGCCACCCTGAACGTGGCGACTCCCTGGCCGCCCTGCGTCGCCGTGACGGCTGGGTCGAGGATGCAGTTGGAGCGCTCGGACTGCGCGAGCGCGGTGGGGGCGAACACCGTCGTGACGAGAACGGCGAGTGCCGTAAAGACGCCCTTCATGGGAACTCCTCTTGTCGTCGGGGGAGGCGCTCGCTCGGCGGGCTCGTGTCGGGGCGCGGCGGGCGAGTGTCGTGAGGGACCACCGACCTATCGGCCGAAGGGGCCCCGAGCTGAAATCCTTCGGACGGGGGCAGGGCGTCGACGGAGGCCCTCGCGCGTGATGCGAGGCGCCATGGGGCGGCTCTCCCCCGCGCGAGGGATCGCTGTGGTCCCCGCCGTTGTCGATTCGAGCCCCGTGAAGCGCTTGTGGCTCCCCGTCGCCCTGGTCGCCCTCTGCGCGCCTCTGGCTGCCTGCGGATCGCAGCGAGAGGCTGAAGTAAGCGGCCCGGAGATCGGCCAGGCGGCCCCTGCGACGTCCCCAACGGGCCGGGTGACCGGCGGGCCGGGCGCGGGCGGGGTGCCGGAAGCGCCGGCGCTCGACCGAGGCGCCGGGGCGGGAGTCGGTGGAGGTGCCCAGTGCACGGGCACGGAGCTCGAGCCGAGTGCCGAGAACCTCGCCGCCGTGAAGTCCGCCACCGTCTGCCTGCTGAACGTCGAGCGACGGGCTCGCGGCCTCGGGCCGCTGCGGACGAACGTCGCGCTCTCGCGCGCCTCCCTTGGCCACGCGAAGGACATGGTCGCCCACCACTACTTCGCACATGTCTCGCCCTCCGGCGAGGACATGATCGTGCGGGTTCGGCGCACCGGCTATCTCGCCGGGAGCAAGCGCTGGGTCATCGGCGAGAACCTGGCCTACGGAACCGGCGCGAAGGCGACGCCGGCGGAGATGGTGCAGGCGTGGATGGCCAGCCCGCCCCATCGCTCGAACATCCTCTACGGGGGGTTCAAGGAAACGGGCCTCGGGATCGCGCTCGGCTCGCCGACCCCCGGCGAGGAGGCCGGCGCGACCTACACGAGCGGCTTCGGCGCCCGCTGAGGACCCCGGACCGCGCGGTAGCACCACACAGCTCCTCTACGCTCCCGGGCGTGAGTGGAGCCGAGTCGACAGTCGTGCCGGACGCCTACGTGATCCTCGGCGCGCTTCCCGTCCAGATCGAGTCCTACGAGCTCGAGCGACTCGAGCTCGCGGTGTCGAGCGAGTTCACGCGCGTGACGCGAGTGGTGCGGCTCCGTGGGGGCGGCGAGGAGGGTCTCGGCGAGGACGTGACCTACGAGCCGCGGGAGCACGAGGATCCTCCTCCCTCCGGCCTGTCGGGCCGCTGGAGCTCTCTCGACGAGCTGTCGCGGCGGCTGGGGGAGCTCCCCCTCTTCGCCAGCCCGCCGGCGCACGAGGTCTACGTGGGCTATCGCCGCTGGGCCTACGAGAGCGCCGCGCTCGATCTGGCGCTCCGCCAGCAGGGGAGCTCGCTCGCCGGCGCGCTCGGGCTCGAGCCGCGCCCGCTCACCTTCGTCGTCTCGCTGCGCCTGCCCGACCCGCCGACGAGCGAGCCGGTGCGCCGGCGGCTCGAGCTCGATCCGGGCCTGCGCTTCAAGCTCGATCCGACTCCCGCCTGGGAAGAGCGCCTCGTCGCCGAGCTCGCTGCGACGCGAGCCGTCGACACCGTCGACCTCAAGGGCGCCTACCGCGGCACCGCGGTCGACAACCCGGCCAGCGCGCGCCTGTACCGGCTCGTCGCGGAGGGCTTCCCGGCCGCGTGGATCGAGGATCCCGACCTCGCTGACGGCGAGGCAGCGGCCGTGCTCGAGCCTCACCGAGCGCGGATCACGTGGGATGCGCCGATCCATTCGGTTGCCGACATCGAGGCGCTGCCGTTCGCGCCGCGGGCGCTGAACATCAAGCCGTCTCGCTTCGGCAGCCTGCGTGGGCTGCTCGAGGCCTACGCGTACTGCCGCGAGTGCGAGATCGCCATGTACGGCGGAGGCCAGTTCGAGCTCGGCCCAGGGCGGGGGCAGATCCAGTACCTCGCCTCGCTCTTCCACCCGGACACGCCGAACGACGTCGCGCCCGTGGCATTTCACAGCGGCGCGAGGCCCGGGCTGCCTTCGAGCCCGCTCGCTCCCGCCCATGGGGTCACGGGCTTTCGCTGGGGAGAAGCCGCCACGGAGTCGTGACGGAGCTGTCACCCGGTGCTCGCAGCGGGCGGCTACGGTCGTCTGCGATGGCGACGACGGAGCACGCGAGCCGCAGGACGCAGACGCCGTGGGGCACGGCCTCGGTGGTCGAGGAGCTGACTGTCGCCCAGCGTGCCGGCGAGAAGCGCTTCGGCTCGACGGTTCAGCTGCTCGAGACGGCGAAGGGCGAGCGCCTCGTCCGGTTTGCCTACTCGACCGGCGGATTGGCGCGGCGCGGGCCCGTCACGCTGCGCCTCCGCGACCTCGAGCGCCTGCGTGCCGGGCTCGCGGAGCACCCCGAGCTGGCCCGGGCGCTCGGTCTGGATGGAGGAGGCGTCTAGCGAGGATCTGGTTGGGAAGCCGCAGCTACCGGCGCACCGACGCCTCGGCGAGGGCGTCGAGGCGAAGGCGGGCCGCGTCCACGAGGGAGGCGAGGATGAACGCACCGTCGCCCGAGCCGAGCAGGGGATCGACCGCGTGCTCGGGGTGGGGCATCAGACCCATCACGTTGCCCTCGGCGTTCACGACTCCCGCGACGTCGCCGACCGATCCGTTCGGGTTGTCGCCCGCATAGCGGAGCGCGACCTGGTCGAGGTCGGCCACGGCGGCGAGCAGCTCCTCGTCGGCGTACCAGCAGCCCTCCCCGTGCTTGACCGGAATCGTCAGCTCCTGGCCCGGCTCGCACCTAGCGGTGAACGGCGTGTCCGTCCGCTCGACCCGCACCACGACGTCCCGGCAGACGAACGACAGCGAGTCGTTGGGCCGCAGGGCGCCCGGAAGGAGGCCGGCCTCGCACAGGATCTGGAAGCCGTTGCAGATGCCGAGCACGAGCCCGCCCTCGGCCGCGAAGTCGGCGACCGCCTGCATCGCGGGCGAGAAGCGGGCGAGGGCGCCCGAGCGGAGGTAGTCCCCGTAGGAGAAGCCGCCCGGGAGGACGACCGCCTCGAGCGCGGGGAGCGCCCGCTCGGCGTGCCAGACGGGAACCGCTTCGGCGTCGAGCGCGCCGAGCGCCCAGAGCGCGTCGGCGACGTCGTTCGAGCCCGGGAAGACGACGACCCCGATGCGCGGGCGCGGCGTCCTCACGTGCCCCCGTGCAGCTCGATCTCGTAGCTCTCGATCAACGGGTTCGCGAGCAGGCGGTCGCACATCTCCTGCAGCTGCACGCGTGCGCCGGCCGGATCGTCGCTCTCGAGCTCGAGGTCGACCACACGGCCGATGCGTGCTCCGTGCACCGCGTAGCCGAGCTGGCGCAACGAGTTCTCGACGGCCTGCGCCTGCGGGTCGAGGATGCCCTGCTTGGGTCGCACGAGCACCGTCGCCCTCATCGGCGGACACACTCGGGGTCTGCCAGGTAGTCGTCGAAGCGGTGTCCGGTAAGGCGCTCGAACGCCTCAACGTAGCGCGCGCGGGTGTCGACGACGACGTCCTCGGGGAGGGCGGGTCCGGGCGGCGTCTTGTCCCAGCCGAGCGAGGCGCAGAAGTCGCGCACGGGCTGCTTGTCGAACGAGGCCTGCGTGCGGCCCGGCTCGTAGGCGTCGGCCGGCCAGAAGCGCGAGGAGTCGGGGGTGAAGACCTCGTCGGCGAGGACGAGCCGCCCCTGCGGATCGAGCCCGAACTCGAGCTTCGTGTCGGCGAGGATGATGCCGCGACTTGCGGCGTGCTCGGAGGCGAAGCCGTAGAGCTCGAGCGAGAGGCGCTCGAGCTCGGCCAGCCGCTCCTCTCCGACGAGCGCCGCCGCCTGCTCGGGCGTGACGTTCTCGTCGTGGCCGCTCACGGCCTTCGTGGAGGGCGTGAAGATCGGCTCGGGCAGCCGGGCCGACTCGGTCAGCCCGTCGGGGAGACGGTGTCCGCACACCGAGCCGGTGGCGCGGTAGTCGCTCCAGCCCGAGCCCGCGAGGTAGCCGCGCACGACGCACTCGAGCTGCAGCATCTCCAGCCGGCGGCACTCGCTCGAGCGCGCGTCGCCGCGCACGGCGAGCAGGTGATGGGGGCAGAGGTGCTCCGTCCGCGCGAACCAGAAGGCGGAGAGCCCCGTGAGCACACGGCCCTTGTCCGGCACCTCGGTCGGCAGGACGACGTCGAAGACCGAGATCCGGTCGCTCGCGACGAGGAGCAGCCGCTCCGCGTCGAGGGCGAACAGCTCGCGCACCTTGCCGCTCGCGACGTGGGAGGGGGCCTCAAGCATGTGCAGGCTCGCGGCTCTCGACGAGCGCACGCAGGCGCTCGAACACGACGTCGACGTGACGGATGTAGAAGTCGAGCTCGAACAGGCTTGCCAGCGTGTCGGGGTCGAGCGCGTCCCGGATGTCCGGATCTCCCCGCACCAGGTCCGGGAAGGAGCGCTCCTCGTCCCAGGCGCGACTCGCGTGTCGCTGCACGAGCCGGTAGGCGTCGTCCCGCGACAGGCCGGCCTCGACGAGGGCGAGCAGCACACGCTGGCTCGCGTAGAGGCCGTGGCTCGCGTCGATGTTCCGCCGCATCCGCTCCTCGTGCACGACGAGGCCCTCGACCAGCCAGCTGAAGCGCTCGAGCATGAAGTCGAGGGCCAGGAAGGCGTCGGGAACGACCACGCGCTCCGCCGAGGAGTGCGAGATGTCCCGCTCGTGCCACACCGCCACGTTCTCGAGGCCGACGAGCGCAGCGGCCCGCACGACGCGCGCGAGCCCGCAGATCCGCTCGGACTGCCACGGGTTTCGCTTGTGGGGCATCGCCGAGGAGCCCTTCTGACCCTCGCGCGCAAACGGCTCCTCCACCTCGCGCACCTCTGTACGCGCCAGGTGGCGCACCTCGATCGCGAGCTTCTCGAGCGATGTCGCCGTGAGCGCCAGCGCGCCGAGCACGGCGGCGAGGCGGTCGCGCTGCACGATCTGCGTGGAGACGGGAGCCGGCTCCAGCTCGAGCCGCTCGCACGCGATCCGCTCGAGCTCCGGATCGGTCGCCGCGTACGTGCCGACGACCCCGGAGAGCTTGCCGACGCGCGCGCCCTCGAGCGCCCGGGCCACGCGCTCGCGTGCGCGGTCGAGCTCGAACGCCCAGCCGGCGAGCTTGAGGCCGAACGTCGTCGGCTCCGCGTGGATGCCGTGCGAGCGCCCCATGATCGGCGTCCGCCGATGCTCCTCGGCGCGGGCCGCGACGGCGTCGAGGGCCCTGTCGAGCCCCTCGAGGATCAGCGCGCCGGCGGCGCGCAGCTGCAGCGAGAGCGCCGTGTCGATCACGTCGGAGGAGGTGAGCCCGAAGTGCAGCCAGCGTCCGTCGGGCCCGAGCTCCTCGGCGACGGCGTCCACGAAGGCGGCGACGTCGTGCTGCGTGCGGGCCTCGATCTCGGCCACCCGCTCGGGCGTCGGCGGCACCGCCGCCCGGCGGATCCGCGCCACCGCCTCGGGCGGCACGACCCCGAGCTCGGCCCAGGCCTCGAGCGCCGCGAGCTCGACCTCGAGCCAGCGCGCGAGCTTCGCCTCCTCCGACCAGAGACGAGCCATGGCCGGGCGGGAGTAACGCGCGATCACGCGGCGGAGTCTAGTGCCCCGTCCCGGACGCCCAGGATGCGCGCAGCCAGGATCGCGGCGTTCCTGGCGCTGTCCACGCCGACGCAGGCGACCGGGACGCCGGGCGGCAGCTGCACGATCGAGAGGACGGCGTCGAGCCCGTCGAGGACGCTCTTCGACGAGCGCAGCGGCACCCCGATCACCGGCAGATCGGTCTGCGCCGCGACGGCGCCCGGCAGGGCCGCGGCGAGTCCGGCGCCCGCGATCAGCACGCGCAGTCCACGCCCTCTGGCCGAGCGCGCGTACTCGGCGACGGCATCCGGCGCCCGGTGCGCCGAGCGGACCTCGAGCTCGTGCGCGATCCCTCGCTCGGCCAGCTCGTCGAGTGCCGGCTGCATCCGCTCTCGGTCGGACTCCGAGCCGACGAGGATGCCGACGAGCGGCGCTTCAGGCACGGGCCCCGACCGCTCCCGCCGCGATGTCGCTCCGGTGGCGGGCTTCCGGAAACGCGATCCGGCCGACCGCCGCGTAGGCGAGCTCGCGTGCAGCTTCCAGTGTGTCGGCGACCCCGGTGACGCCGAGGATTCTGCCACCGTTCGTGACGAGGCGCTCGCCGCGCAGCGCGGTGCCCGCATGGAAGACGAGCGCGCCGGCGGCGCGTGCCTCCTGCACGCCGTCGATCGGAGTGCCCGCATCGCCGCCTTCGGGGTAGGAGCCCGCGGCGACGACGACGGTCACCGCTGCGTCCGCAGACTCGCGCGTCTCGACGCCGCCGAGCTCTCCGGCCGCGGCCGCGGCGAGGGGCTCGAGCAGGTCGCTCTCGAGCCGGGGCAGGAGGGACTGTGTCTCGGGGTCGCCGAAGCGGGCGTTGAACTCGAGCACGCGAGGCCCGTCGTCGGTCAGCATCAGCCCCGCGTAGAGGAGGCCGACGAAGGGTGTTCCCCGACGCGCGAGCTCCTCGAGCACCGGGCGGTGGACCGTCTCGACGATCTCGGCGACACGGTGGGCGGGCAGAGCCGGGACCGGCGAGAAGGAGCCCATGCCGCCCGTGTTCGGGCCGAGGTCGCCGTCGGCGAGGCGCTTGGCGTCCCGGGCCGCGGGGAGGGGCAGCGCCTCGCGGCCGTCGCAGAGCGCGAAGACCGAGACCTCCTCGCCCTCGAGCAGCTCCTCGATCAGCAGGCCGGCGCCGTACGATGCGGCGGCGCCGAGCGCAGCGTCGAGCTCGGCAGCAGTGCGGCAGACGAAGACGCCCTTGCCTCCCGCCAGCCCGTCGACCTTGAGCACGCACGGGGCTCGCGCCACCGAGAGCGCTCGTGCGGCCGGGACGCCGGCTGCCGCCATCACCTCCTTGGCGAAGCTCTTCGAGCCCTCGATCCGGGCGGCCGCGGCGCCCGGCCCGAACACGGACACGCCCGCGTGGCGAAGCTCGTCCGCGACGCCGGCGACGAGCGGCGCCTCGGGCCCGATCACGCAGAGGTCGGCGTCGAGGTCGTGGGCGAGGTCGAGGAGCCCCTCTCCGTCCTCCGGGCGCACGGGGTGGCAGGCCCCGAGCTCTGCGATGCCGGGATTGCCGGGGGCTGCGTGCAGCTCGTCGAGCGCGGGGGTCTGGCTGAGCTTCCACGCGAGTGCGTGCTCTCGGCCGCCCGAACCGACCAGGAGCACCTTCACGGGGGCACTCTACTCGCGACCGACGTTTGAGCAGAGCCCCCAGTCGGCAAGAGGAAACCATGTCGACGAGCGAGCCGGGCCTCGACCGCCACGAGTGGGAAAGCGAGATGCAGGCCCTCGAGGAGCAGATCGCCGATGCGCCCGCCGAGTCACTGCCCGAGCTGGGCGACCTCGTCGAGCGGATGCTGGCCGAACGGGGCTACGACCTCGCCGATCCGGTCCTGCGCGAGGGCGAGGAGCGCGAGGTCGTGACGGAGTATCTCGCCGCCCGCGAGATCGCGACGCTGATCGAGCGTGGTGACGCGAGCGTCGGGCCCGGCGACGTGGCCGCGGCGATCAACGGCTTCCGCGCCCTCTACGACCATCTCGTCTCGGGTCTCGGCCCGTCCTGAGACAGCCGTTCCGGATCAGGCGTCGACTAGCGCTTCGGCGCCGCGCGCGGACAGCACGCGCTCGCGCTCGGCGCCGATCCCGACCAGGGTGATCTCGACCTCGAGGGCCTGCTCGACGACCTCGATGTAGCGGCGGGCCGCGGGTGGCAGGTCCTCGAGCGAGCGCGCCGCGTCGATCGGCTGCCGCCATCCCTCGAGCACCGAGTAGACGGGCCGCGCGTGATGGAAGTCGCCCTGGTGCGAGGGGAAGTCGTCGCTCTCGCTGCCGTCGCGCAGCCGGTAGCGCGTGCACACCGGCAGCTCGGCGAAGGTCGAGAGCACGTCGAGCTTCGTCAGCGCCAGCGAGGTGATCCCGTTCACCCGCACGGCAAAGCGGAGCGCGACGAGATCGAGCCAGCCGCAGCGACGCTCGCGTCCCGTGACCGTGCCGAACTCCGCGCCGAGCTCACGGACCCGCGCCCCCTCGCTGCCGGCGATCTCCGTCGGAAACGGTCCCTCGCCGACGCGGGTCACATAGGCCTTCGCGACCCCGAGCACCGAGTCGATCCGGCTCGGGCCCATGCCGACGCTCGTTGCGGCGGCCGCGGCGAGCGGGCTCGACGAGGTGACGAACGGGTAGGTGCCGTGGTCGAGGTCGAGGAGCGTCCCCTGTGCGCCCGCGAGCAGGACGACCCGGCCCGCGCGGAGCGCGCGGTCGACGAGGAGGGAGGTGTCGGCGACGTACGGCCGCAGACGCTGCGCGTAGCCCTCGAGGCCGGCCGCGAGCGACTCCAGCTCGAGCGGCTCGGCGCCGTAGACGCGCTCGAGCCAGACGTTCTTCTCGCCGAGCGCGGTCTCGATCTTCTGGCGCAGGATCTTCGGCTCGAGCAGATCCTGGACGCGGATGCCGAGGCGCGCCGCCTTGTCCGCGTAGGCAGGGCCGATGCCGCGCCGCGTGGTGCCGATCCGCAGCCTGCCGAGGCGTCGCTCGCTCGCTCCGTCGAGGGCGACGTGCCACGGCATCACCAGGTGCGCGTTCCCGGAGAGCCGCAGCGTCTCGGTCGAGATGCCTCGGGCCTCCAGGCCGTCGAGCTCGCCGACCAGGACCCCTGGATCGACGACGCAGCCCGCCGCGATCACGCAGACTTTCCCCCACAGGATGCCCGTCGGGATGTGACGGAACTTGAACGTCTCGCCGCCGGAGACGACGGTGTTACCGGCGTTCGGCCCGCCCTGGTAGCGGCAGACCACATCCGCGTGTTGCGCGAGCAGGTCGACGATCTTGCCCTTGCCCTCGTCTCCCCACTGCGCGCCCACGATCACGGTGGCGGGCACGGGGTGAGTCTGCCTGAGCCTGCGGCGCGCTCGTCAGGCCGCGAGGTCGGCGAACTTCGCGTAGCGCTTGAGGAACGAGAGCTTGATCGAGTCGGTCGGCCCGTTGCGGTGCTTCGCGAGGATCACCTCCGCGAGCCCCTGCTGGTCCGACTCCTCGCCCGCGTAGTACTCGTCGCGGTAGATGAAGCCGACGAGGTCGGCGTCCTGCTCCAGGGAGCCGCTCTCGCGCAGGTCGGAGAGGATCGGGCGCTTGTCGTGACGCTGCTCGACCGCGCGCGAGAGCTGCGACAGCGCGAGCACCGGGATGTCGAGGTCGCGGGCGAGCACCTTCAGCGCACGGGAGATCTGCGAGACCTCCTGGACGCGGTTCTCCGCGTTCGCGCCCGAGGTCATGAGCTGCATGTAGTCGACGATGATCAGCCCGAGGCTCGGCAGCCGCGACTTCAGCCGCCGCGCCTTCGAGCGGAGCTCCATCATCGTGATCGAGCCGGTGTCGTCCACGTAGATCGGCGCCTTCGCGAGCTTGTCGCAGGCAGCCGTGAGCCGCGGCCAGTCGTCGGCGGCGAGCTTGCCGCTGCGCAGCCGCTGCGACTCGACCTTCGCCTCGCTGCACATCAGCCGCTGGGTCACCTCGGACTTCGACATCTCGAGCGTGAAGAGGGCCACCGGAACGCCCTGGCGGACGCCCAGATTGGCGGCCATGCAGAGGGCGAGGGCCGACTTGCCCATGCTCGGGCGCGCGGCGAGGATGACGAGGTTGCCCGGCTGGAAGCCGGACGTCAGCCGATCGAGCTCGCGGAAGCCCGAGGGCACGCCCGTCACGTCGGCGCCCGCCTCGTACAGCGCGGTGATGCGCTCGAAGCTCTCCTTCAGCAGCTGCTCGATGTGCGTGAACTCGCCACTCACGCGGGTCTGCGTCAGGTCGAAGATCGCCTTCTCGGCCTGATCGATCAGGTCGTGGGTCTCACCCGGCCGCTCCCAGCCGAGGCGGGCGACCTGGCTGCCGACGCTGATCAGGCCGCGCAGCGTGGCCATCTCGCCCACGATCCGCGCGTAGTGGGCCGCGTTCGCGGTCGCGGGAACAAGGGCGGCGAGCTCGTGGATCCGCACGCGCCCGCCGGCCGCCTCGAGGTCGCCGCGCACCTCGAGCTCGTTCGCGACGGTGATCGCGTCGACCGGCTCGCCCTTCGCGAAGAGCGCGAGCGCCGCCTTGTAGATCAGCCCGTGGCTCTCGCGGTAGAAGTCGGAGGCATCGACGAGCTCGCTGACGGCGTCGATCGCGCCTGCGGCCATCATCATCGCGCCCAGCACCGACTCCTCGGCCTCGAGGTTCTGCGGAGGCACCGATGCTGTGTCGGGGACGCGGGCGAGCTGGGCCATCAGCGGCTAGTCAACGTGGGACCGGGCCCGTCTGCAGGACGAGCTCGCGGCTGCCACGACAGGCCTCTGTGCAGGAAGAAGGAACATGCGTTCGATCCTAGTTTCCCCAGGCGGCCGGATGTCGTCCACAGCTCGGGCCGATCCGGCCGGACACGGCGTCCGCTGCGAGCGGGAAGTTCGTCACGCGCTCCACAGGGCTGTGGAGGCGGCTGTGCAGAGCTGGCACGTCTCCGGCCCCGGAGACTGTCGTGTACGCCCTACTGGTCGGGCGGCGGCGGGGCGTCCTCGGTCACGTCGTCGGCCCCGGGCTCGCTCGTCTCTGCGCTCGGCTCGCCGGCGTCGCCGCTGCCGTCCGCAGGGGCCTCGGCCTCCTGGGGCTCGTCCTCGGGCGGCAGCTCGCCCCCCTCGGGTACGACGAGCGTCTTCACGTCGACGCGCACGTCGGCGAACACCTCGATCGCGACGTCGTAGCGCCCGATCCGCTTGATCGGCTCGGCGAGGTCGATCTTCCGCCGGTCGATCCGGATGCGGCGGACGCGCCAGATCTCGTCGGCGACGTCGGTCGGGGTGACCGAGCCGAAGAGGGCCCCCGTCGAGCCCGCCTTCACCTCGAACCGCAGCACGGTCTTGCCGAGCACATCCGCGATCTCCCGCCCCTGGTCCTCGGTGCGCGCCTCCTGGCGGGCGCGCTGCTCGTCCCGCCGCCGGATCTCGGCGACGCGGCCCACGGTCGCGCGCTCCGCCAGGCGCCGCGGCAGCAGGAAGTTGCGCGCGTAGCCGTCGGCCACGCTCACGACCTCGCCGCGCAGGCCGACCTTCTCGACGTCGGAGAGGAGGATGATCTCCATCGCTCGCGCCTAGCCGGTGACGTAGGGCAGGAGCGCCATCTCGCGCGCCCGCTTGACCGCGACCGCCACCTGGCGCTGGTGGCGCCGGCAGGCGCCCGTGACGCGGCGGTTGCGGATCTTGCCTTTCTCGGACACGTACCGACGCAGCTGGTTCGAGGCCTTGTAGTCGACCTCGTTGATCTTCTCCTTGCAGAAGTAGCAGGAGCGTCGGCGCTGGGGTGCGCCCGAGGCGGCGCTCGGGCGCCTGCGAGTCGTCCGTTCCTTGGGCTGTGCCATGGCTGTTCCTGCGTCCTCTCTGGACTAGAAGGGGATGTCGTCGTCGGCGCCCGCGGGACCGAAGTCCGCGGTGGAGGCCTGCGCGTTCGCCGGAACGAACTGCGGCTGACCGTCGCCCTCGCCGCGGCTGCCGAGGAACTGCACGTTGTCGGCGATGATCTCGATCGCTTGGCGCTTCGTCCCGTCCTGGGCGTCCCACTCGCGCCAGTCGAGCCGCCCGTCGATCGCGACCGGCCGACCCTTCGCGAGGTACTGCGCGCAGCGCTCGCCCTGGTTGCCCCAGACGGTGACGTCGAAGTAGTTCGGCTTGTCGCCCCACTCGCCGGTCGCGCCGTCCTTCTGACGCGTGTTCACCGCGAGCCGCAGCTTGCAGAGGGCGGTGCCGCTCGGCGTGTGGCGGAGCTCGGGATCGCGGGTGAGGTTCCCGGTGAGGACGACGCGGTTGATGTTGACCATCTGCTACTCCTCCTCTTGCGAACTGGTGTTCGCAGCATACTCGGGCTCCTGGACGGGAGCCGGCGGCGCGCTCGTGCGGCTGCCCTCGACGCGCCGGACGGCCAGGTGCCGCATGACGCCGTCCGTGATCCTGAGCACGCGGGACACCTCGTCGAGGGTCGCCGGCTCGGTCTCGAACGTGACGAGGTGGTACACGCCTTCGCCCTTGTGGTCGATCTCGTAGGCGAGCTTGCGCCGCCCCCAGAGATCGTGGCCGCTCCAGGAGCCGCTCGAGCGCTCGACCAGCTCGCGCATGCGCACGATGATCTCCCCCTGACGCTCCTCGGGGAGCTCGGGATCGAACATCAGCATGACTTCGTACGACATCATCGGCCCCGGGTTCTCCTTCCCACGGTCTGAGGCGGCTTCACCGGCCAGCACCGTTCCGGAGTGGACGGCGCGAGGCGAAGCAGGAAGAGCGGGGAGTGTAGCATCGCGCCGTGCTCGGCCCTCCGGCCCGGATGCCCGCCCCGTGAAGATCCGCTGGCTGCTCGGCGGTCTCGCCGCCGCCGCCGCGCTCGCCGCGAGGCTGCGCGGCCGGAGCGCCCCGCAGGCTCCCAGGCCGCTGCCCGGGCCCGACGAGCGCGCGGAGGAGCTCCGCCGCAAGCTCGCCGAGTCGCGACCGCTGATCGAGGAGCGGGAGGCGTTCGAGTCGGCGGAGCTGACCGTCGATCGCGCGGAGCCGCTCGGGGAGGATGCAGCGGCGCGCCGGCGCGAGGTGCACGAGCAGGGTCGCGCGGCGCTCGACGAGATCCGCAAGTCCTCCGAGCCCGGCTGAGGGCGCAGCGGGCGATCGCCCGACCGCGCTTCGCGGGCTCTACGAGGCTGGAGCGGCGCCGAGGAAGATCGAGGCTCCCTCGGCGAGGCCGCGGGCGACCCGTGCTCGGTACGACGTCGTTCGCAGGAGCGCCCGCTCGCCCGGGTTGGAGAGGAAGCCGACCTCGACGAGGATCACCGGGACGTCCGCCCAGTTGAAGCCGGTCAGGTCGGCGCGGGCGACGAGCCCGCGGTCGGTCGCCCCCGTCGCCTGGACGAGCGCGCGCTGGACGCGGCGCGCGGCGCGGAGGCTCGGTGCCGCGACGTCGTCGGTCCAACCGGCCCGCCGGGAGGGGTAGAGCGTCGAGACGCCCCGCGTGGACGGGTCGGAGGCGCCGTCGGCGTGGATCCGCAGCATGAGCGCGGCACGACGGTCGTTGCAGAAGCGCGCCCGCTCGACGTTGCCGCCGCGGTACCCGGGCGCGTCGCGCGTCAAGACGACCCGGTAGCCGCGGCGGACGAGCAGCGTGCGTGTCGTCCGGGCGAGGGCGAGCGCCACCTGCGACTCGCCGGCCGCGCCGCCTCCGTCCTTCACCGCGAGCCTGGGCGAGCCCGGCCCGATCGGCTCGCGCTGCGCGGCGACGCCCGGGTCGGTGCCGTGCCCCGGATCGAGACACACGAGGGCCGCCGCGGCGGTGAGCTCGACGATCACGCAGCGTGCACGGGCGAGAGCGCGTAGTCGGCAGCGGGGTCGATCGTCACGCGCGGGAGGGACTCCTGGGGCCGGCCTCCGGCGGTGGAGGCGGGAGGGGACTTGCGGGGGCGCGTGCGATCCGTAGAGTTTCCGGCCGGTCGGCCATGCGAGACGTCCTCATCCTCTGTCCGCAGGCGCGGGACCGCAACGCGGTACGAGCCGCCGGGTTGCACGAGCGGTACGACGTCCACTTCGTCGGCGCCGACCTGGATACCTTCGCGGGCTTCGACCCGGCAGCCTTCCTCGACGAGTGCATGGCGCTACCGGCCGACGGCGTGATCGGGACGAAGGACCGCTCGGCGCTCCTCGCCGCGCTCCTCGCCGCGCGGCGCGGCCTCCCCGGACCGAGCCCGGCCGCCCTGCTCGCGTGCCAGCACAAGCTCCAGTCGCGCTCGTTGCAGCGCTCGGTCGTGGCGGGGGCGATTCCCGCGTTCACACACCTGAACGGCGCGCCCGGCTTCCTCCCGCCGTTTCCGCCGCCCTGGTTCGCGAAGCCGGTCGTCGGCCGGCTGTCTCAGGGCGTGCGCAGGATCGACCGCGCGGCCGACCTCGTCTCCCTCTCTGACTCCGCTCCCTACACCTCGGCCTACGCGGACATCGCCGAGCTGGCCGGCATGCCGAGGCGCGCCGTGAGCGGCTTCGTCGTCGAGGAGCTGGCGAGCGGGATGGAGGTGACCCTCGAGGGCTACGTCTACGCGGGCGACGTGCGGGTGATCGGGATCACCGACTCGGTCAAGTACCCGGGCACGAACAGCTTCGAGCGCTTCGAGTACCCCTCGTCGCTCCCCGAGGAGCGCCGGCGCGAGCTCGCCGGGCTGACCGAGAAGGTCCTGCCCGCGCTCGGCTTCGACGGCGGCTTCTTCAACGTCGAGTTCCTCGTCCCGGACGAGGGCCCCGCGACGCTGGTCGAGGTCAACGGGAGGATCGCCTCGCAGTTCGCGCCGTTGATCCAGGCGGTGCACGGGCGCTCGACCTACGACGCGCTCGCTGCGCTCGCCTGCGGGGAGGACCCGAAGTGGTCCGTCTCGTCGGCGCAGCGCGTCGCGATCAGTTATGTCCTGCGCACGTTCGACGACGCGTTCGTCGAGGCGGTGCCCGACCCCGAGGAGGGGCTCGAGGTGCTCGTCCGTCCGGGCCTTCGCCTCTCGCAGCAGGGTCTGAACGACATGGAGAGCTACCGGCTCGCGATCGTCTACGCCGCGGGCGAGACGCGGCAGGAGGCGCTGGAGCGCTGCCTCGAGCGCGCCGCCTCGCTCGACTTCAGGCTGCAGCGGGCTCCAGCTCCGCTTCGGAGCGCTTGACGCGCTCGGCCTCGGCGTTGGAGATACCGAGCGCGGCGACGAGCGCGCCCGCGAACGCCAGCAGCGAGGTGACGACCATGCCCGTGCGGAAAGCGTGGATCGACGCCGCCCGCAACTCGGGATCGTGCTGACCGCGCGCGAGCGCGACCGCCTCCTCCGTCCCGCCGGCCGCGTGGAAGGCGAGCGTGATCACGAGGCCGATCGCCGCGACCGCGAGCAGGTTGCCGAGCCGGGACACCGTCTGGTTGACGCCCGAGGCGATGCCCGCGTAGCGCCCCGGCGCCGATGAGAGGGCCGTCGCCGTGATGGGGGCGACGAGCATCGCCAGGCCGACGGCGAACAGCACGAGCCCCGCGAGCCCGAACGTCCAGAAGTCGCTCCGCTCGTCGAGCCCGAGGAGGAGCAGGGTGCCCGTGCCGATCAGGATCGGCCCCACGCTCAGGTAGAAGCGGGGGCCGTGGCGGTCGGCCAGGGAGCCGAAGCGGGCGGCGAGCGCGATCATGATCAGGCTCGTCGGGATGTTCAGGAGCCCGGCCTCGAACGGCGTGAAGCCGAGGAACTGCAGGAAGAGCGCGAGGAAGAGGAAGTTTCCGCCGAGCGCCCCGTAGACGAGGAACGTCTCGAGGTTCGAGGCGGCGAAGTTGCGGCGCCGGAAGAGCTCGAAGGGGAGCATCGGCTCGCTCGAGCGCCGCTCGACGACGGCGAAGGCGATGAGGCTCGCCGCAGCGAGCAGGAAGGCCCACCAGAGGCTGCCGAAGCCGCTCTCGGCCCCCTCCACCATGCCGTAGGTGAGCGCGCCGAAGCCCGTCGCCGCGAGCACCGCGCCGGGGACGTCGAGCGCCCCGATCCGGTGCTCCTCGCGCTGGGCCGAGCGGCCCGCGAGCGCGAGCGCGATCGCGGCGGCGGCCAGGGGCACGTTGATGAAGAAGATCCAGCGCCAGGAGGCCCATTCGACGAGCGCTCCCCCGGCCGGCGGGCCCGCGATCGTGGCGACACCCGTGAACGCGGTCCAGAGGCCGACGGCCTTGCCGGCCTCCCTCCCGTACACCTCGCGCAGCAGCGCGAGGCTGTTCGTCGTCACGAGCGCGCCGCCGACCCCCTGCAGCACGCGCGCGAGGATCAGCACTCCGGCGCTCGGTGCGAGACCGGCGAGCATGGACGCGGCGGCGAAGCCGACCGTGCCGGCGACGAAGACCGCCCGCCTGCCGGCCCGATCGCCGATCGCGCCCGCTACGAGATACAGGGCGGCGAGCGCGAGCGAGTAGGAGAGGAGCACCCACTGCTGCCCCGAGAGCCCGAGGTCGAGGTCGCGCTCGATCGTCGGCAGGGCGACGATCACCACGCTCGCATCGAGGAAGGCGAGCGACGAGCCGAGCACCGTCGCCGCGAGCGTCAGCTTGCGGCGCAGTCCGTCGGTCATGTCCGGTGGACTCCCCTACCGCGTCTTCGTCGGCGCCGGAGCGCTGATGTGGTGCTGGGGCAGCGGGTTCGCGGACGGCTCGCCCGCCTTCTGCAGGTGGACGCCGACGCGTCCGTCCTCGCGCTCCAGCCGCTCGACCGTCCACGGCCGCCCGTCGAGCGTCGAGCGCGAGATCTCCGCGCCGACGTCGGGCGGGTCGCCCTCGTGCGCCCCGCGCTGCAGCTCGCGTCCGGCCTCGTCCTCTCGGATCCAGACGAGGGGTGCGTCGATGCCGGCACCGGGCGCAGCCGCCCCGCCCGCCGCCCAGACCGCCTGCGGGTCGAACGACGGCTGCTCGGCCCGCGTGATCTCGCGCAGCGCGAGCCGGAGCTCGTCCGGCGTGGGATTCCCGGCGAACCAGAAACCGCACCAGCTGCGCTGGATGCGCCCGGTCGAGTCGAGTACGAAGGTGAGCGGCAGGTAGGGACGGTGCTTCGCGTCGGTCAGCTCGATCAGGTCGAGCTCCTCGGCGAGCGAGCGCCCCTCGTCGGAGAGGAACGGGAAGCTCGCGCCGAGGCCTGCCCGGAAGGCGCCGTTCGTGTAGGGGGGATCGACGGTGACGACGGCGATGCGGCCGTACTCCCGCTGCAGCTCCTCCTGCATCGCGACGAGGGTCGTCAGGCGCACCTGCTCCTTCGGGCACCACCAGCCCCGGACGAAGCACAGGATCAGCGGGTAGCCCTCCGCTACGTCGGCCCGCGAGCGCTCGGCGCCCGTATGGTCGGGGAGGGCGAAGTCGGGAAAGCGGTTGCCCGGCGTCAGATCGTCTCTCACGGAAGTCCTCCAGTGTCGCTGTCGGGGCGGGAGTCTGCGTGGGCCAACGTCGACGTCCCCTCGATCTTCCCGACGCACGTCTCCGGACAGCGCCAGGACGTCCGTCGCCCGGCCGCAGAGGACGCTCCCGCGCCGGTACCGTGGGTAACGGAGGTGGCCGACATGGACACGAAGATCGAGAAGACCGACGAGGAATGGCGGCGCGAGCTGACGCCGGAGCAGTACAAGATCCTGCGCGGCAAGGGCACCGAGCGTGCCTGGACGGGCGAGCACAATCAGACGAAGGAGCCGGGCGTCTTCCGCTGCGCCGGCTGCGGTGCAGAGCTCTTCAGCTCCGACACGAAGTTCGAGTCGGGCTCGGGCTGGCCCAGCTTCTACGAGCCGGCGAAGCCCGAGAACGTCGAGACCGAGGAGGACCGGAGCTTCTTCTCGCGTCGGGTCGAGGTGCATTGCGCCCAGTGCGAGGGGCATCTGGGACACGTCTTCGACGACGGGCCCAGGCCGACGGGGCAGCGCTACTGCATCAACTCCGCGGCGCTCGAGTTCGAGCCGAAGACGGACGAGACCGCGTCGTAGCCCGTCCTCGGTTTCTCAGCGGCCGGTGGAGCGTGCGATTCGCTGCACGAGGTCGGTGACGGGAGCCGCCTCCGCACCCTCGGGGTGGGAGGCGGCCTCGGCGTCCGCGTGCGCGGCTGCGAGGACGCGCTCGGCCTCGCGCTCGGCGGCCTGGCGAATGGACTCCGACTCCGCCTCTGCGGCCTCCCTGCGCTCCCGCGAGTAGCGCTCGCTCTCGGCGAGGAGAGCCTGTGCCGTCGCCATCAGGCGCCGTGCCTCGGCTCGGAGGTCGTAGGCACTCTCGCTCCCGCTGACCTCGCGACTCTCCGCCGCCTGCTCGTCCTCGCCGCGAAGGCGCGCGCCCTCCGCATGGCTCGCGGTTTCCGCGGTCTCGAGGTCGTGGCGTGCGGCGGCGCGCGAGGGGCGTGCGGGCTGCGTGGCGCGCGGGCGCAGAGCGACGGTTCCCTCGAAGGAGACTCCTGCCCTGCGCAGCTCGCGTCTGCGCACCGCCGCGACCGCGAAGATCCAGACGAGGATCAGGCCGAGCAGCCCGTAGACCGTCAGGACCTTCGCCGTCGTCGAGCTGCCGGGCTCGCCGACCGGGAACTCGAATGCTGCCGGCGGGGTGAGGAGCGCCGGAGCCTCGCTCGGGCGGGGCGCGGTAACGGCCGGGGAGGTCGTGACGGGCGGCGGGGTTGCCGGGGCGGCCGGCTGCGTCCCGATCGGGTACTCCGACCAGAGCCTGCCGGCGCCGACGTCTCCCTCCCCGGTGCCGCCAGGAGCCCCGGCGACGGCGAGCAGCGCGAGCGCAGCGGCCGCGCTCGCCAGTGCGAGGCCCGTGTGCGCGCGCACGAGGTGCCGTGTCCTCACAGGTCGTCAGCCATGGCGGTTCCGTGTCCCGAAGCCGTAGTCGGGCACCGTACACCCCCCGTGCGCAGGCAGCC
>JACCZA010000080.1 GCA_013696185.1 Actinomycetota bacterium | reverse complement strand
GCGTGCGAGCGCGCTCGCCGGTCGGCTCCGCGCCGCGCCGCGTGTCTCGAGCAGGGCGACCGACGGTCCCGAGCCGGGACCGGCCGGAGTGCAGGAGTGGGGCTCGCGCGCCGCCGCAGCGCTCCTCGTGGCACGAAGCGGGCTCGAGTCCGAGCGCGAGCGCGTCGTCCGCCAGGCGAACGAGCACGGCGGGAGCGTGCTCGGCGAGCCGCTCTTCTCGGCGAGCGTCACCGGCGTGCGCGAGCGTCTCGAGCGGGTTGCTTCCAGCAGCCCGGCCTAGGGGCCTGCGGGCGGCGCCCTCTACGCGTCGATCGCCTGCCGCAGCGAGGCGACGTACCGCGAGAGAGCGTCCGGGCCCTCCTCGGCGATCTCGACCGCACGCGAGCCGACCACGATCCCGTCGGCGAGCCCGGCTGCGGCCCGCGCCTGCTCGGGGGTCGAGATGCCGAACCCGGCGAGGAGCGGCAGTCCGGTCACGGCGCGGGCGCGCTCGACGAGGCCGGCGAGCGCCGGTGAGAGGTCGGCCCGGGGGCCGGTCGTGCCCGTCAGCGTGACGAGGTAGAGCCAGCCGTCCGTGGAGCCCGCGGCGAGGCGCAGTCGCTCGTCCGTCGAGGTCGGCGCGACGAGCTGCACCCGCCGCAACTCGGGTCGCTCGTCCACCGGGAGGTCGGCGACGATCAGGCTCGTCGCCCCGCGCGCCTCCGCGTCGCGCGCGAATGCGTCCCACCCGTGCGCCTCGAGCAGCGAGGCGTAGGTCATCGGCACGAGGGGCACCTCGACCCGCGAGCGCACCTGCGCCAGGCAGTCGAGGCACGCGGCGGTGCGCATCCCCTGAGCGAGCGCGCGTTCCGCCGCCCGCCGGATCACGGGGCCGTCGGCGAGGGGGTCGGAGAAGGGGAAGCCGAGCTCGAGCAGGTCGGCCCCGCCCGCGACCGCCGCCTCGGCGAGGGCGGGAGTCTCGGGCCCGCACATGAGATAGATCGAGAGGCGCTTGCGCACGCGCCTAGTGCTCCGCGGCGGTCACGGCGGAGAGCCCGTCGTGAGGCTCATCACCTCGGCCAGGTCCTTGTCGCCGCGCCCGGAGAGGCAGACGAGGATCAGCTCGGCGTCGAGCCCCTCGACCCGGGCGAGGGCGTGCGCCGGCTCGAGCGCGGGCAGGAGGCCCTCCGTCCGCGCGAGTCGCCGGAATGATGCGAGCGCCTCCTCGTCGGTCGCTCCCAGGTAGCGCGCCCTGCCGCTGTCGCGGAGGGCTGCGTGCTCGGGGCCAACACCCGGGTAGTCGAGTCCCGCCGAGATCGAGTGGGCATCGGCGATCTGGCCGTCCTCGTCGGAGAGCACGGGCGAGCGCGCGCCGTGGAGGACCCCGGGCCTGCCGGAGCCGAGGCTCGCAGCGCCGGCTGCCTCGACGCCGATCAGCTGCACGTCCGGGTCGTCGACGAAGCCGGCGAAGATGCCGATCGCGTTCGAGCCGCCGCCCACGCATGCGACGACAGCCTCGGGCAGCCGCCCCTCCAACTCGAGCATCTGCTCGCGCGCCTCCCGCCCGATCACCGCCTGCAGCTCCCGCACGATCTGCGGATAGGGGTGCGGGCCGACGCACGAGCCGATCAGGTAGTGCGTGGTCTCGACGTTGGTGATCCAGTCGCGGATCGCCTCGCTCGTGGCCTCCTTGAGGGTCTTCGTGCCGAACTCGACGGGGCGCACCTCGGCCCCGAGCAGGCCCATCCGCTCGACGTTCGGCCGCTGGCGCCGCATGTCCTCCGAGCCCATGTAGACGACGCATTCGAGTCCGAAGCGGGCGCAGACCGTGGCCGTTGCGACGCCGTGCTGGCCCGCTCCCGTCTCGGCCACGATCCTGCCCTTGCCGAGCCGTCGCGCGAGCACCGCCTGGCCGAGCGCGTTGTTCAGCTTGTGCGCCCCGGTGTAGAGGAGGTCCTCCCGCTTGAGGTAGAGGCGCTTGCCCGGCGCGAACCGCTCCGCCGCCGTGAGCGGCGTCGGCCGGCCCGCGTAGGTCGAGGCGAGGTGCGCCAGCTCGGCGGCGTAGGCCTCGTCGGCCAGGGCGTCCTGCCAGCCCTGCTCGAGCTCGTCGAGGGCCGGGATCAGCGTCTCGGGCACGTAGCGGCCGCCGTAGGCGCCGTAGAGGCCGCTGCTCACGCTCGACGCGCCGCCTCGACGAACGCGCGCACGCGCGCGTGATCCTTGACCCCGGGCGAGGTCTCGAGCCTCGAGGACGCATCCACCGCCCACGGCCGCACCGCCTCGATCGCGGCGCCGACGTTCTCGGGGGAGAGCCCCCCGGCGAGCATCACGCGGCCGTCCGTGGCGGCAGCGCGCTCGAGGTGTGCGGGATCCTGCTCCTCCCACGGCAGATCGACGACGCGCGCGACGGGCTCGGCGCCGCGCAGGAGCTGCGCATCGCGTGCCCGGTGCCCGTTCTCCCGGGCGTAGAGCTGGTCGAGGTCTGCCGTCGCACCACCGCGCTCACCGACGTAGACCGCGACCGACAGCATCGTCTCCGGGACGTCGAGAACAGCTTCCGCCTGCCTGGGGCTCTCCCGCGCGAGGATGAACCCGGCGAGGTCTGCGCCGGCCTCGGCCGCGGCGTCGACGTCTGCCTGACGCGTGAGGCCGCAGATCTTCACGAGGGGGCGCGAGACGAGCGCCCGCAGCGCGGCCGGGGGATCGCCGGCGCGCATGAGGGCGGAGCCGACCAGGACTGCGCGGGCGCCCGCGAGCTCGGCGGCGGCTGCCTGCGCGCGCGAGTGGATGCCGCTCTCCGCCACGATCACCCGGTCGCGGGGGGCGGAGGCGACGAGGTCGAGCTGCGCGCCCCTGTCGATGCGGAAGGTGGCGAGGTCGCGCGCGTTCACGCCGAGCGGATCCGCGCCGAGCCGGACGGCCCGCTCGAGCTCGTCGGCGTCGTGCGCCTCGACGAGCGTGTCGAGTCCGAGCCGAGCCGCGTCGCGCATCAGCGCCGCGACCCGCCCGTCGTCCAGGTCGCGCAGGAGGAGGAGAACGGCGTCGGCACCCGCGAGCCGCAGCTCCTCGAGCTGCGCCGCCTCACGGAAGAAGCCCTTGGCGAGGAGGGGCGTCTCCGTCGCCGCCCTGGCCGCGCGCAGATCGTCGATCGTGCCGCCGAAGCGCTCGTCCACGAGCACCGAGACGGCAGCCGCGCCCGCCTCGCCGAAGGCCCGCGCGAGCGCGGCCGGATCGGCGT